>JAFLSP010000132.1 GCA_022510885.1 Treponema sp.
CCGTACACTGCGCGAAAAAGCCGCGCTCCTTAAGTTCCTCAAGTGCTCTGTTCATAGGGACGATTGTAGCGAGATTTCCCGACATTTGCAACAGCGCGGAAAATCGGCTATACTGGGAGCATGGAACATGGATTTTTCCGCGCCGCCTGCGCAAGCCCCGCCGTGACCGTGGCAGACTGCGCCGCGAACGCCGAAGCGATTGCCGCGCTTGCACGGGAAGCCGCCGCGAACGGCGCGCAGCTGGTCGTTTTTCCCGAACTGTGCATCACCGCCTACACCTGCGGCGACCTGTTCTTGCAGCAAACCCTGCTTGACGGCGCAAGGGACGCGCTCGCCACCGTCATGCGGGAAACGGCAGACCTGAACGCGCTCATCGCCGTCGGGCTGCCCTTCGCGCACGACGACGCGCTCTACAACTGCGCCGCCCTCCTGTTCCGGGGAAGCGCCGTCGCGCTCATCCCCAAGTCCTATATCCCCACCTACGGCGAATTCTACGAGCGGCGGCATTTCGCGCCCGCACAGCCGGGCGAGATACAGACGGTATACGTCGATGCGGCAAACCCGCGCGTTCCCTTCGGCACGGACATCCTCATCGCGGACAGGGCGAACCCGCTGTTCGTGCTGGGGACGGAACTGTGCGAGGACGCATGGGTGCCGCTTTCGCCGTCGGCACGCGCCGCGCTCGCCGGGGCGACGGTGATTGCCAACCTGAGCGCGAGCAACGAAATCATCGGGAAAGCCGACTACCGCCGTATGCTCGTGGCGGGGCAGAGCGCGAAACTTGCCGCGGCGTACCTCTACGCCGACTGCGGCAGCGGCGAGAGCAGCACCGACCTCGTGTTCGCCGCGCACAACCTGCTCGCCGAGAACGGCACGATACTCGCCGAGTCCGCCCTGTTCTCGCACGGCATCACCTACGCCGACTTCGACCTGGAGCGGCTCGCGCAGGAGCGCAGGCGCATGACGACCTTCGCCGACTGCCGCCGCAACGAGGCGCGCGACTTCACGACAGTCACGATAGACAGCACGGGCGCGGATCGGGCGGCGGACAAATCGCCCGCGCTCCTGCGCGCCATCGCCCCGCGCCCCTTCGTTCCCGAAAGCACGACCGACCGCGCCGAACGCTGCCGCGCCGTGATTGCGCTCCAGGCGCAGGGACTGGCAAAACGACTGCGCCACCTCGGCTGCCGCTGTGCCGTCATCGGCCTGAGCGGCGGGCTTGACAGCACGCTCGCCCTGCTCGTCACCGCGCGCGCCTTCGCCCTCTGCGGCCTTCCCCCGTCGCACGTCCGCGCGGTCACGATGCCCTGCTTCGGCACGACCGACCGCACCCTGCGCAACGCCCGCGAACTTGCCGCGCAGACCGGCGCGACCCTCATGGAGATACCGATTGCCGCCGCCGTGCGCCAGCACTTCAGGGACATCGGGCAGGACGAGGACGTGCACGACGTGACGTATGAGAACGCGCAGGCGCGCGAGCGCACGCAGGTGCTGATGGACATCGCGAACAAGGAGGGCGGCATCGTCATCGGCACGGGCGACCTGAGCGAGCTTGCGCTGGGCTGGGCGACCTACAACGGCGACCATATCAGCATGTACGGCGTGAACGCATCCGTCCCCAAGACCCTCGTGCGCCACCTGGTCGCCTGGCTCGCCGACGAGGCGGACGGCACGAACCCCGCGCTCGCCGCCGTCCTGCGCGGCATACTGGACACCCCCGTCAGCCCCGAGCTGCTCCCCCCCGACGGCGCGGACATCGCGCAGAAGACCGAGGAGCTGGTCGGCCCCTACGAGCTGCACGACTTCTTCCTGTACTACGCCCTGCGCTTCGGCTTCTCGCCCGCCAAGATTTTCTTCCTCGCCGAGCAGGCATTCATCGTGCAGCCCGCCGCGCGCGGCGAGGCGGCGGCGTACCGCAAGGCGGACATCAGGAAATGGCTCGTCTCGTTCTACCGGCGGTTCTTCGCCCAGCAGTTCAAGCGCAGCTGCCTGCCCGACGGCGCGAAGGTCGGCACGGTCAGCCTCAGCCCGCGCGGCGACTGGCGGATGCCGAGCGACGCGAGCGCGCGGCTGTGGCTCGCGCAGGCGGAAGCCCTCGAATGCTGAGCTACGAGCACGTCTACCACGCGGGAAACCACGCCGACGTCCTCAAGCACGTGACGCTCATGCTCATGCTGGAGCGGCTGACGCAGAAGAGAGCCCCCCTCACCGTGTACGACACCCACGCCGGATTCGGACGCTACGACCTGAGCGACGTGCGCGCGCTGAAGACCGGCGAGGCCGAGGGCGGCATCCGCGCCCTGCTGCGCGCCTTCCCCGAGGAGACGGAGGCGAACGGCACGCAGGAAGCCGCCCGCCTCCTCGCCCCCTACCTCGCGCTGTGCCGCGCCTACGCCGCGCAGGACCGCTACCCCGGCTCGCCGGAAATCGCGCGGGCCATGCTGCGCGACGGCGACCGCCTGCTGCTGTCCGAACGGCACCCGCAGGCAATCGGCGAGCTGCGCCGCGCCATGCGCACGCCGCCCCTCGTCCCCGTCCTCGGCACCGTCAAGGCGCACGTCCACTTCCGCGACGGCTACGAGATGCTGCGCGCCCTCACGCCCCCGCCCACCAAGCGCGGCATCGCCCTGCTCGACCCCAGCTATGAGGAGACCGGCGACTTCATCTCCTGCGCCGACACCGTCCGCGCCGTGCACCGCAAGTGGGCGGGCGGCATCATCGCGCTGTGGTATCCCCTGCTCGCGCACCGCGCCGCCGAGACCGCGCGCATGAAGCGGCAAGTCGCCGCGTGCGCCGCGGGCAGCGAGCCGTGCGTCCTCGACGTCAGCCTTGCCGTGCAGTCGCCCGACGAAAAGACCGGGCTTGCCAAGCTCTACGGCAGCGGCATGCTCGTGCTGAACTTCCCCTACCAACTCGACGAGCAGATGCGCGCCGTGCTTCCCGCGCTCGCCGCCGTCCTCGGCAACGCGCACGCCGCATGGTCGGTGGACATCTGCCTGCCATAGCGGCAAAGCCGCGCGGACAAAAAAACGCCGTCCCCGCGCCGGAAAGCCGATACACCCGCATCAGCTAGGAGGTCACCCCGCCGCAAGGACGGCACACAATGCCGTGTTCTATCGAGCCGTCGTCACGCCCGCGAAGGACGCGCCGCCTGCTGGTTTTTCCGCGCCTCCGCGTCAGCGTCCGCGGCAAGCACGTAAATGTAGGTATTGAGCTTCTCGCGCACGTTTGGCACGCCCCCAAGACCGCACTCCGCAATCACCTTGCCCATGCGCTCGTTGAACAGCCCATAGTCGCAGGTCTTGCAGACCTTGTTCGCGTCCACCCGCCCCTGTTTCTCCTCGCGGTAGAAGCCGAGCAGCCAGAGCTGCACCCGGTTGTCATAGGTGGAATAGTCGTCGCGCCCGTGCAGGAATCGGTTGTGGAAGCAGCAGTACTTGGTGACAAAGGGGAACGGATTGTAGCCGAACGCCTCCCGCCCCCTGCGCGCAATCTCCGACACCACCGAGACATCGCCGCGCGCGATGCGCCCGTCAACGTCCTCCGTGTCGCGGATGATTTCGGACAGCCCGCGCAGGAAGAAACTGTCCTGCGCGCTCGAAAGGTGCGTCGCGCCCACCACGTCAACCGCCGCCACCTTGATGGCAATGTCCGCCACCGCCGCCCCGCCGTTCTGCGGCCGCGCAAGGATGATTTCCCTGAGCAGGTCGAATTCCTGCCCCCGCCGCGCGCGCATCCGCTCCTGCGCCCGCTCCAAATCCTGCTTCGTAACCAGTCGTCCCATCGTAACCTCCGTCATCACCCGCCGCGCCGCCACAAGACGCGCGTCTTTCACATCAATCTCGTACCCCATTATACCGAACTTCTGCCCGCCCGTACAGCCCCCCGGCACGTCCTTCTCCGCCCTGTCCGCCACGTTGCGGAACTCCCGGAAACCGCGCGGGCAGATGGTGGAGCGCTGATGCCGGTTCTTACGTTCCGCACGGAGAGCTTCCTGCCCGCGCACCTGTCGTGTGCCTTACCGCACACCTGTCGTGTACCTTACCACGCACACGTCGGGAACCTTACCTGCACACGACAGGAGCCTTTCCACGCACACGTTACGCACCTGTGCAGGTGCGTATCAAGCGGTGGATGATGATTTTTGGTGCTTGCAGCGGCGCGGCGGGGGATTGCGCATAAGGCCGCGCCGTGGTATCGTTGACGGGGAGCGGACGGAACGCCAGCAGCCGCTCATGCATACATGATACCATGCTTCGCGCGGAAACGCAAGGGAGAGACCATGCCGAAAAGACAGACACCGCTCGGGCAGCCCGAGCGGCAGTATTACGTGGACGTGACGCTTTCGGCGGACCACCTGAACGGAACCGGGCGGCTCGTGGGCAAGGTGAACGAGCGGACCGTAACGCTGCGCGAGCTCATCGCGGACGTGGAAAAGGAAGGCACGTGCCTCCTGCGGGGGAGCATGCTGCTCTATGCCGCGCAGACCCTTGAGGCGGCCTACCTTGAGCGGATTCGGCGCGGCTACGCGGTGGACGTCCTGGGGCTGGGGCGGCTCTACCATGCGCTGGACGGCACCTTCGCCGCCGGGCAGGACGATTCGGACAGCCGCCCGCAGGTCGTGCCGCGCTTCACGCCGTCACGGAACGGCAGGCAGAAGAAGGACCTGTGCCGCGGGGGAAAGGCGGGAATCACCG
>JAFLSP010000133.1 GCA_022510885.1 Treponema sp.
TGAGGGTTTGGGAGAGGGGAAACCCCGCTTCGGAAGTAGAGGGTTTCCCCTCTCCCAAAAAGCCTTTGTGGACGAACGCCCCGCTTTCCACTATAATGTGCCGTAGCGTCTTTGGAGCAATGGGAGGCAAGATGACCAAGTACATTTTCATTACGGGCGGCGTCGTCTCCGGGCTGGGGAAAGGCATCGCGGCGGCCTCAATCGGGCTGATTCTCAAGAGCCGCGGGCTTGCGGTGGTGAACCAGAAATTCGACCCCTACCTGAACATCGACCCCGGCACGATGAACCCCTTTCAGCACGGCGAGGTCTTCGTGACCGACGACGGCGCGGAGACCGACCTCGACCTGGGCCACTACGAGCGATTCACCGACGCGACGCTCTCGCAGAGCTCCAACACCACGAGCGGGCGCGTCTACATGACCGTCCTCAGGCGCGAGCGCGAGGGCGGCTACAACGGCGGCACCGTGCAGGTCATCCCCAACATCACCGAGGAAATCCTGCGGCGGATGCTGCTGTCCACCGAGGAGACCAACGCCGACGTCATCATCACCGAAATCGGCGGCACGGTCGGCGACATCGAGTCGCTGCCGTTCATCGAGGCAATCCGCCAGATAAAGTACCAGGTGGGCGAGGAGAACTGCTGCTACATCCACCTGACCCTCCTGCCCTACCTGAAAAAGGCCGGCGAAATCAAGACGAAGCCGACCCAGCACAGCGTGAAGGAGCTGCAGGAGCTGGGCATCCAGCCGGACATCCTCATGCTGCGCAGCGACGTGCCGATTGACCGCGCCACGCGCGAGAAGCTCGCGCTCTTCTGCAACGTGGACGCGGACTGCATCATCCAGAACACCACGGCGCGCTCGATTTACGAGGTCCCGCTCCAGCTGGAGGGCGAGCACGTCGGCGACGCGGTGTGCAAGGTGCTCGGCATCAGCACGCCCCCCACCGAGCTGGGCGCATGGACGGACATGGTGAACGTCTTCCGCAACCCGAGGACGCGCGTGCGCATCGCGCTCGTGGGAAAGTACGTTGACCTGCACGACGCCTACCTCTCCGTGGTGGAGAGCCTCGTCCACGGCGGCATCGCCAACGAGGCGGGCATCGACATCGACTGGGTGGAGGCGGAGGACCTGAAGGACGACGAGACGACCGCACGGCGGCTCGGAGGCGCGGACGGCATCATCGTGCCGGGCGGCTTCGGCGTGCGCGGCGTGGAGGGCATGGTGAACGCGGCGAAATACGCGCGCACGGGCGGCATCCCCTACTTCGGCATCTGCCTCGGCATGCAGATTATGGTGATTGAGTACGCGCGCAACGTGCTCGGCTGGGCGGACGCGCACTCCACCGAAATGGCCCCGGACACGGCGCACCCCGTCATCGCCCTGATGCCCGACCAGAACGGCAAGATTCTCGGCGGCACGCTGCGGCTCGGCAAGTTCGAGTGCGCCGTCGCCCCCGGCACGCTCGCCGAAAAAGCCTACGGCGCGGCGACCATCTGGGAGCGACACCGCCACCGCTACGAATTCAACAACGCCTACCGCGAAGAACTGCAAAACGCGGGGCTGATAATCTCGGGCGTGAACCCCGAGCGCGACCTCGTGGAAATCGTCGAGGCCCCGGACCACCCCTGGATGCTCGGCGGCCAGTTCCACCCCGAATTCAAAAGCCGCCCCAACCGCGCGGGCCCGCTCTTCCGCGAATTCATCAGGGCGAGCATCGCGCGCAGGAAATAAAAAAAACGGACGGCGCACAGCCGTCCGTTCCCGCATCAGCCCTAGCGGCCGATTTTGTAGTGTCCCGTCGTAATCGTGTGCCCGTCGTTGTACACGTCGAACCAGATTTCCTTCGCGTTGGTCAGGTCGAGCGCGGCGTAGAACTCGCTCACGTCCGACACTTTCTTGTCGTTCACCGCCGTGATGACGTCGCCGTTCTGCAGGCGCAGCGCGGCGGCCGGCGATTTCTCCAGCACGTTCGTCACGACGATGCCGGAAACCTTCTTGTCGTCGAGTTTCAGCTCCTCGCGCGCCTTGTCGGTCAGCGGCGCGGCGATGAATCCCGGCCACAACTTGCTGTTGTCGAGCGAGACCTCCTTCGTGCGCTCCTCAATCTTCACGGTGAGCGTCTTCTCCTTGCCGCCGCGGATGACCTTGAACGTGACGTTCTCGTTCGCGGGGAGGTAGCCCACCTCGCGCACCAGCTCGTTCTGCCCCTTGACCGGCTTGCCGTTCAGCTCGATGATGAAGTCGCCCGCCTGCATGCCGCCCTTGTACGCCGGCGAATCGACGAAGACCTGCGACGCGAACGCGCCGTTGCGGTCCTTCAGCCCGAGCGACTCCTTGTACTCGCCCGTCACGTCGAGGAGCGACACGCCCAGCCAGCCGTAGGTAATCTTGCCCTTGCTGATGAAGTCGTCAATCGCGCGCTTCACGCTGTTAATCGGCAGCGCGAAGCCCAGCCCCTGGCTGCCGCCCGACTGCGACGCAATCCAGGTGTTGATGCCGATGACCTCGCCGTAGATGTTCACGAGCGCGCCGCCCGAGTTGCCCTGGTTGATTGCCGCGTCGGTCTGGATAAAGTCGTTCATGTTGCCGATTTGGTTCCCGCTGCGCCCCGTCGCGCTGATGATGCCCTGCGTGACGGACTGGCTGTAGCCGAGCGGCGCGCCCATTGCCAGGCAGATGTCGCCGGTCTGCACCTTGTCGCTGTCGCCGAGCGTCGCCACGACGATGTTGGAGTCCTTGCCCGCCTCGAAGGACACGAGCGCGATGTCCTGCCGCTCGTCCGCGCCGACCAGCTTGCCGTCGAATTTCTGTCCGTCGTTCAGCCTGACCGAAATCTGCGTCGCGCTGCCCGCCACGTGGTTGTTGGTCAGCACGTAGACCGTGTTGCCCGTCCTGCGCACGATGACGCCGCTGCCGAGCCCTTTCTGCTCGTACTCGCGCGTCTTGCCGCGCCCGCGCTCGGAATTGTTGGGCATTCCGAAGAAAAAGAACGGGAAGTCGTCGAACGGAGAGGACTTCATCTCCTTTTTTTCCGTCACGTCGATTTCCACGACCGCAGGAAGCACGCCCGCGCTGATTGAGCGGAACGAGGTCTGCAACGCCTCGATGACGCGCAGGCTGTCCGCGGGAATGGAGACGGCGGGAGTCGTGTCGGCGAACGCCGTGTCCGCGCTGCCGTGCACCCGAATCCGCGCGCACGAGAGGGAGACGGCAGCAAAGGCGAACGCGCCTGCCGCGACCACGCCTGCCAGTTTTTTCCATGATTTCATACTGAAACCTCCTGTTTTCGTCGGTGGAAGTTCCACCTCGTTTTTATAAAGATAACGGTAACAGCGGCTTTTCGGTTACAAAAAGCGCGGGCAGAGGGCGATAACTTTTTGTTATCACGCGGAAACCCCGCCGGAGAAAAAAAATCCCGCATCACGCGATGCGGGAACGGGCGGCGCGCCTACTGGGTGATGACGTCGAGCTGCATAAACCGCACGTCTTTAATCTTCGAACTGCTCAGAATCTGGTCGTTAATCGCATTGCGAATCTCAATCTTCAGATTTTCCTCGTTCTGCGGCGCGAGTTCCTCGGCAGTCTTCTGCGTAAAGTACCGGCGCAGAAAGTCCCGAAGTTCAATACTTCGCTGCGTGATTTCGGTGGAAGTCGCCTTGTCCTCTTTCTTGTAGCCGAGGACGACATCTACCACCACGGAAGCCGGCACCGCGTCGCTCGTCTTGGTGCGCAGCGAGCCGAGCGAGGTGTACCAGTCGAGCAGCTCGCGGCTCGTGTTGTACTCTTCCGTCACCGGGACGACCGCCTGCTGCGTGCTATACCCTCCGTACCACTTGACCTCCACGGTACCTTTGCCGACTTTGACTTTCAGTTCGGGACCTGAAGAATCCAAGGCAAATTCAGAGGCAAAATGTCCCTTGCCGACCGTAGCAGTGCTATAAAACACGCTCCCCTTAGGAAGTCCGAGCGTGATGCTACCCGCGCCGACGAGCAATGACGATGAGCGAGAAAACGGTTTCGCGAGCGCAAGTGCCGCCGTACCGCTGTCAACCGCAACAGAGAATTCTTCTACGAATGCATCCTCGACCATAAGCGAACCGCGCTTGACCGCCGCAAAAAGCGATTTCGTTTTAGGGTTCTCGATTTTCACGGTTCCGGCATTTGTCGCGAGCCGCATCTGCTTATCCGCACTCACGCGCCCCACCGTAATCGAACCAGTGTCCGCAGCAATCTCCGCGTCGTTCGTAATGACGGAAGCGACCATCGCCATGCCGCCTTTCACCGAAAGTTCGAATTCTTTGTCAGCACGAATGTCCTGCGCGGTGAGCGTACCGTTCCCCACACCAATTTCCACCATTTCCGCACCGAGCGGGTCAAGCGTCGCCGCGCCGCTTGTCAGCGAAAGCTCGAATTCCGCTAATGGGCAATCCTTCGGCAGCGTCAGCACAACCATGCAAATCTGCCCGTCCACCTTGCGTTTCTTGTTCTTCTGGATAACTTTGAGAGACTTCGTGTCCTGCATGACGAGCGGGATGTTGTCATTTACTCTCGCATTGATTTCCAGCGTCATCTTGTCGGAGGTTGTTCTGCGCAACGTGAAATCTTCCGCACCCAAATCGATGTCGATTTCTTTATACGGCATACCGTCGAACGATTTGCTGTACACCGTCTGCAA
>JAFLSP010000134.1 GCA_022510885.1 Treponema sp.
TACCTTGTGGCAGGAACAGAGAACGGATGCCTTTTCATCTGGAGCGTCAACGGAAAGCCGATTGCCGCGCCCGCCGCTCCATACACGGATTCAAAGATATACGACGTGATTCTGAACCGGGCGGAAGAGATGCCCGAGCAGGATTACAATCCCGAAACGGACGAGCACACCCCTGCCACCGTGAGCAACAACACGCAGACACAGGCGGTGCAAAAACAGCAGGAAGGGCGGGCTTCCGAAAATGGGCAGGGCGCGGACAACGCGGCTTCCGCACAGAGCCGAGCCGTGCAGACAGAAACAAGCCCTGCCGCCCCGAAAACTTCCCCGATTCCGCGCCATCAGATGAGCGTGCTTGCGGGAGTTACATCGCAGCCAAGCAAATACTTCACACCGAGCATTGAACTTGACGTGGAGTACCGCAGTTTCGCATTCTATCCGCTGTATTTCGGCGGGGCAATCGCTTTGGGCGACGCGCTGCCTTCAAAGGACTATCCGTACACCTATCAGGTTGGGGGGCAGTTGATGAGGCAGCCGAGCATGTACCGAGTGGGCACGCAGGGAATGGCAGGTATCGCATATTACTTTGAACGCATTCAAATGACGGCAATCATGGAAGTGCGGGCGGGAATGAGCATGAGAAAGCTGTGGAACACGCAGTTCAAGCCTTCCGCCACGACGCGCTTCTACCTTTCCGCGAACGCAGGACTTGGCATAGGATTCTTATGGCACGGCGTTACCGGACGCTTCGGCGTGGAATACGACACCAAGTTCGAGTTCCTTTACAGCGGCTACATCGGCTACAGTTTCAGACTGGGGAGGAAGTCAAAATGAGGCGGCTTCTGCTAATCATTCCGTTCGCATTGCTCATCGCCTCATGCACCTACCCGCCCGAGGCGATGATCGATGACTACAACCAAAAGTTCGCTTACCCCGACGGCCCGCAAGAGGCGGGCAAGGAATACTATCTGCCGGACCTGCTGGAATACGACATCTATCACATCAAACCGCAGTCCTACGAAGATTTTTATGTGAATTCCGCTTATGTGGAATATGTATGGACGCTCACCGGCGAGGACGGCACGAAGTATGATCTTGGTCATGCGTACTGGACGGCGCACATCGACACCAGGGAACTAAAGATGGCGGAAGGCGTGTACACGCTCAGACTGCGGGTAAAGAACCGGCTTGGCATTTACTACTACGACACGGCAAAGGTGCTCGTGGAGGATTATTAACATGGCAACAAATCTTCGTAGAAGATGCACATATTTATTTGGAGGTTTCAATATGAAACGAATTTTACACTTTGGAGGAGTGCTGCTGGCATTGGGAATGCTGCTCGCTTCCTGCAACATTGGAGTAGGCGACGGTCAGGTTTCCGGCGATTCCGTCCGGAACACCTCGAACGTCGAGGGCATCGTCTTAAAAATTGGCGGCATCGACAACAGCAGCAGAACAATCCTGCCTGCGGACTGGACTGACGACACCGCCGAAAAGTTGACCTATGTGCTTCTTGCAAAAGAAAGCCTAGCAACTGGTTCAACTGGTTATAGCACAATGAAGACGTTCTCATACTCCGAGCTTAAGAATGGCACTGCCACGGTGAACCTTAAGCTTGTTACATGGGATTTGAAGCTCATCGGCTACATAACGAAGACTCCGGGCACTCCGGGCACGGGGGACACTCCGGGCACTTCCCCCGTTGAGGACGACACAAAGGCGTGTCTTGCGGCAGAAGAGACGAATGTCAAATTTAGTACGGGTAAAAAATCTGTCACCTTTAACTTGAAGCCAGTTCAGAAAAACGAAGATGGTACCGAGTCACAAGCCACTGGCAGTACGAAACTGGGCATCGTATGGGATACAGACCAGCCCAAACGCCTTGAATTCGGTATTTACGCCCAAGGCACAAGCACAACAACGATAATAGAAGATACAGGGCGCGATAAAGTTGCCAGTAGTCTTGAAACAACTCCAGAAAAACTTAGGAAGATTTTGAAAGGAGATGAACTCAGCAAAAATGAAAGACAAAACACGGCGGAGTGGTCAGTAGATGATAAGGTAAAAAACGGAATTTACAAGTTTGCCGCAGTCTTTTACAATGAGGAAGAGGAAGGGGAAGGCAAGGTCATCGGCTACTACATCGACATTCTGTATGTTGACGGCGGCAACCTTTCAGAGGAAAAGATACAATACGGAAACAAATTCCAAACAAAGCCTGAAAACCCGACTTGGCTTGCGGTGGAAACGCTCTTTGTTCCGCAGGGGCTAAACAAAACTGTAACTGAAGGCAGCACCACCTATACTCCTCCTGTGAACAACTTGTATTATGCAAAGTTCCATTGGGACGACGTCTCAAACAACGAGACCGGCTTTGAACTTGTCATCACTGAAGATGACGGCACGGAACATGTGGTCAGTTCTGAAGAAGATGAAGAGCATCTGATTTCAACCACATGGTATGACGAAAGTGAAGCTAAAGAAAAGCCATTCGACGATCCCGAGACTGCCACCGCTACCTCCATCATCAACACCATGGACGCGGGACGCACTTGGGTTGTGCTCAAACTGGAAACACAAAAGAAGTACACCGCAAAAATCCGCGCGATAAATGATCTCAATTACGATGACGATGACCCAGAATTCTGCGAGAACCTCAACCGCAACGGTGACGGCAAGGGCAGAACCTACGCGCCGATTGTTACCGATGGCACAGGCACAACCGCCAAAAAGCAGTTCGGAATGTTCACCGTGAACTACGCGCTTGACGGAAGCACGGTCACAGGAAAGGACGGAAAAACAATCAACACGTCAATAACAAACTATGTTGTGGGCTACAACTACAGCGACCAGCAGCAGAACCTGATGGGCGACAGTGATAGGGAAAATCCGCACATTACAAACGATGTCAATCACCTCAACTACTGGCAGACGACAACAGAGACCAATGGTAAAAAAGTGCCAATGCCTGTCATTCCGGCAAAGAACATCGACAATCTTGAACTTGAACCTGTTTGGTTAGGCACGGATGTTTCTGTGCACGTAACATTCCCGTCTTATGCGAACGCGAATGATGTAAAGATTGTGAAAGGTCAGAACGAAGCCAACACCGTTCCATTCAAGTACATCAAGGAGGACGATGACAACAATCACATTTCCGTAACCGCGGGCGACAGCCTTGACGACCCACAGTTTGAGCTGACAGATTTAAAAGGAGCGGTTGTCACCGATGGCATTAGTGCCCCGAGAGACAAGATGTGGACATGGACACCAACAAAAGCGCCAGAGGCCGGCTTCTACCGCTTGCAGATTACAGGTCAATATGAAGATGCGGGAAGCGGCAGAACGTTGACTTTGTGCGGCAACGTGTACATTGAAGTGAAGAACTAAGCGCATTCATTAAGGCATTTTTAATGCCTTAATGTACCGGCGGTTGAAGTGCAAACCGCCGGCGGTTGAGGTTCTCGAAACCGCCTTGCCAAGATTGCGATGTGGGCATTTCGAGAGCCTCAATGCCCGCGCATAGTGGCAAAAACGCACAAAAAAAAGAGCGTGCCGAAAGGCACGCTCTTTTTTTCTCACCGTTCCGACACCATTGTGTCGGAACGGACTTCAATCGACTCAGAAGAAAACTTATTCGGTCTTCTCTGAATCAGATTCCGTGTCCTTGTCCTTTCGAACACGTACCTTGGAGAACGATGTGTTCCCCCGCACGTACTGACGCAGACCGTAGTCAACAAGCATCGTCACTTTGATGCTTGACTGGATAATGTCGGTGGCGGTAACATCCTCCGCGTTCTCCTGTCCCGTTCCCTTGAACGACACCTTGAACGTTCCGATGTCGTCAAGTTGTACTTTGTGTCCGTGAACCAGATAGCGACGGATTACCTCTGCAAACTCCGTGATTGTCGCGGTGACATCAGCGGCAGTCAATGACGTTGCATGCGCGATGTCGGCGATAATATCACTCGTTGTTACTGTCCTAATATAGACAGGTCGTGGGTAATACTTACCCTCTCCGTTATCAGAACGTGGGTTCTGATAATAAATTGTTGAAAACTGCATGGTTTTCTCCTTTAAATTATAAAATACCATGTTCCAAACATAAGTCATTCCCAGTCTGTCAACGACAGAAAGGGAGACCCTTTTTACATGTCTGAAACCCAAATATCAATATTTTTGTCCCATCCAAACGAACAAGACAAAAAAATCAATACACAAACAAACCATCCCTAATAATGTCAAAGAACCCCAAGAAAACCATTTTTCATCTCATCAAGCCAAACGAAACGAAAACATTCTTTCTTGGTAATTAATATATAAAAGATTTTTTTGCTTTTTAAAAAAATAAATGCAATGTTTCAGACATAAAGCCATTCCCAATCCTGCAAACGACAGAAAGAGACCACCCCCAACTGTCCGAAACCAATACATCAATATTTTGTCCCATCCAAACGGACAAGACAAAAAATCAACACAAAAGCAAACCATCCCTCATAATGTCAAAGAACCCCAAAGAACTTATTTTTCATCTCATCAAGCCAAGCCAAACGAAACGAAAGCATTCTTTAGTTGATACTTAATATATAAAAGATTTTTTCGCTTTAAAAAAAAAAGAAAAAAAA
>JAFLSP010000135.1 GCA_022510885.1 Treponema sp.
CCCCGCCGCTTCCTTTACTTTTCCGCGAAATGGGTGTATCGTAGGCGTATGGATTCCGTTTCGTTTTTTCTGCTGAACAATTTGCCGTGGGTCTGGCTTGCGGTGGCGGTGGTCTGCCTTGTTCTGGAGGGGCTGACGCTCGCGCTGACGACGGTGTGGTTCGCGTGCAGCGCCTTCGTGCTGATTTTCGTGGCGTTCCTGCGCGTGCCGTTCAAGTGGCAGCTGCTCCTGTTCGTGCTGATTGCGCTCGCGCTGCTCGTCTTTACGCGCCCGATTGCGGTCAGAAAACTCCGCGTGAGAAAGCAGGCGACCAACAGCGACGCGCTCGTGGGGCGGCGGGTGCTCGTCACGGAGCGCATCACCGCGCTGCAAAAGGGCGCGGTCAGGGTGAACGGCATCACCTGGGCGGCCCGCAGCGCGGACGGCGCGGAACTGGCGCGGGGTACGGAATGCGTCATCACGGGGATTGAGGGGGCAACGGCGGTTGTCCAGAAAGCATAGCGCGGGACGGCGAGCCGCCCGCAAAGGAGTTTGTGTATGTATGTCATCATCGCCCTGCTGTTCGTCGTAATCCTGCTGATTATCACGAACATCCGCATCGTGCCGCAGTCGCACGCGGTGATTATCGAGCGGCTGGGAACCTACGTCGCCACCTGGCAGACGGGCCTGCACGTGAAGGTGCCCTTCCTCGACCGCATCGCCAATTCGGTGTCGCTCAAGGAGAAGGTGCTCGACTTCCCGCCGCAGCCGGTCATCACCAAGGACAACGTGACGATGAAAATCGACACGGTGGTCTACATGCAGATTACCGACCCCAAGCTCTACACCTACGGCGTGGAGAACCCGATGACGGCGATTGAGACGCTGACCGCGACGACGCTGCGCAACATCATCGGCGAGCTGGAGCTGGACGCGACGCTCACGAGCCGCGACGTCATCAACACCAAGATGCGCGCCATCCTTGACGAGGCGACCGACCCCTGGGGCATCAAGGTGAACCGCGTGGAGGTGAAGAACATCATGCCGCCGGAGGCAATCCGCGAGGCGATGGAGAAGCAGATGAGGGCCGAGCGCGAGCGGCGCGAGAAGATTCTCGTGGCGGAAGGGCAGAAGCAGTCGGAAATCCTCGTGGCGGAGGGGCAGAAACAGGCGCGCATCCTTGAGGCGGAGGCGCAGAAGCAGGCGGCGATTTTGCAGGCGGAGGCGGAGAAAGAGGCGAAAATCCGCCGGGCGGAGGGCGAGGCGCAGGCGATTCTTGCCGTGCAGAAAGCCACCGCCGACGGCCTGCGCATGATTAAGGACGCGGGCGCGGATGATGCCGTCATCAAACTGCGCAGCCTTGAGGCGCTGGAGAAAGCCGCCGACGGCCAGGCGACCAAGCTCATCGTGCCGGCGGATTTCCAGAACCTTGCGGGCGTGGTCGCCTCCCTTGCCGAAATCGCGAAGAAGTAGTTACGGTGCGCCCCACTTCGCGCTCAGGTCGCGCGCGTCGAGCAAGCAGGGATTGCCGCGCGCGTCGGTCACGAGAATGCCGCGCGCGGTGACCGTGAGCGGCGTGGTCGGCTTGACGGCGACCGCGCTCTTGCTCGTCATCGTCAGGGTCTTGTCGAACGTGGCGGCGTAGCAGTCCTTGCCCTGCTGCACGACGGCGAGGAACAGGTCGCCGTGCGGCGCAAGCTCCGTTCCCTCGGCGAGCGTCTCCTCGCTCTGCTTTTGCAGTTCCAGGGTATCCGGGTCAAGCAGACACAGTTTTACGGCGGATTTGCCGCCGTTCTCGCCGCAGACGGCGAGATAGAGCGTGGGGAACGCCGCGTCCGTGCCGTCATCCCGCGTGACGGTCACGTTTGAGACGGCGTACAGCGTCCTGCCGCGCACCTGCGTGACGGGCGAGCGGCGGAGCACCGCGCCCGTGTCCGCGTCCACCGTGATGAGGCGGTACAGTCCTTTCGCGTCGTCCGCCACGAACAAGCCGGTCATGGTGTTTGCCGCGGCGGGCGTAGCGGCGAGGATTTCCTTGTCTTTTGCAATTTCCTGCCGCTCGTTCTTTGCCTCGGCGGTCTTGCGGTCGGCGAGTTGCTGCTGCGTCGTGCTTTCCTGTGCCGACTGCGCCGCGCCCGCCTTGTCGCCGTCCTTGCGCTGCTGCGCCGCGTCTTTCTGCGCCGTCTGCGCCTTTTCGGCGGCATCGGTCGCCTCGCGCTCCTTGAGGTCGGCAAGGGCTTCGCGCTCGGCAATGCCTTTGTCGTCTTCCGCGCGCAGTGCGTCCACCACCGCCTCGTCGCTAATCGTCGTCGTGTCCACGGCAGAGGCCGCGCTCGTCACGTCGTTGAGCGGCACGACTATCTGCGTCCTCCCCGCCCAGTCCTGCCAGTTCGTGCTTAAGCCGACCTGTTCTTCCGTCAGGTGCTGAAGCACGTCGTCCTTGTATTTTTCGGCGAACACGGCAAGCTGGTTGCGGTAGACGGCGTTGTACACCGTGACGAAGGTCGCGATGGTCTCCGCGTCCGCGCGCGCGTAGCCGTAGGCGGCCTCAAGGTAGCCCGTGATGATGCGGCGCAGGTTGCGGATATGGTCAACGCCCGCGTCCGCGCCCAGCAGGATGATGTCGGCATCAAGCCCGTCCTGCGCCGCGCCCACCGCATGGATGAGCGAATACTTTGCGCCGGGCTGCACGATGGCGGCGGTCTCCAAGTCGGCGGCAATCGCGCGTCCCAACGCCGTACCGATGCCGATAATCGCGTCCGCGCTTTCGATGACCGCATAGGGGCCGCCGTAATTCTCGAACTGCACGGAGTCCCCGCCCGATACGCGCAACTCCTGCTCGTCAACTTCGATGGCTGCCGCCCGCACGAACACGGCGGCGCACAGTGCCAGCATCAAGCATCCTTTTTTCATATACCCTCTGCAAAAGACGGCCGCCCGTTCCGGCGGACGCGGCGCGCTCAGTACGCGCTCAGAATCTGCGCCAGTTTTTCCCGCCCGATGATACGCATGAAGCTCGCAAGGCGCGGACCTTGGTCTTTGTTCACGAGCACCCGGTACATCACCGTGAACAGCGCCTTCGCCTCCATGCCGTTCGCCGTCGCCACGTCGTAGACTTTCTGCTGCAAGTCCTTGTCGGCGGCGCACTCGTCCATGACGGGAAGCACCTCGTCGCGGATGGCGCGCACGGCGTTCGCCTCCGCCGCCGACAAATCCGCCTTGCTGCCGTCGGTGCGCAGCGCAAACCGAAATTCGTCGGGCGCGCACTCGTTCACCCAGTACCAGGCACAGGCACAGCGGCGGCGCAGCGTCTCTTCCTGCTCCGGCCGCACGTCGCCCAGCGAGGCGATAACCGCGTCCACGTCGCCCGAATAGGTCTGCAAGAGCGTGGTCAGCAGGCGGAACGGCACCTGATACGGCATGACCGACGGCACGTCCGCCACCTGCGCGAGCGCGTACACGCGCTTCTCCTTGAGGTACAGGTCCTCGCTCTTTGCCTTGTCCACGCCCCAGGCGATGCGCTCGGTGCGGTCGTAGGCCTCGTACATGGTGATGACGTCGAGGTCGAAACTGACCGCGAACTCGTGGTCGGGCTTGTTGATGGCGAAAATGTAGCGCAGGACTTCCGGCTGATAGACTTCGAGCGCGTCCACGAGCGAGATGACCTTGCCCTTGGACGAGGACATCTTGCCCGGCACGCCTTTCAGCCCCACAAAGTCGTATTTCATCGTGATAGGCGCGTCCCAGCCGTAGACTTTCTTGCTCACGAGTTTCGCCGTGTCGTAGCTGCCGCCCGGGCTGATGTGGTCCTTGCCGCCCGGCTCGAACACCACCCGCTCCTCGTTCCAGCGCATGGGCCAGTCCACGCGCCAGCCCAGCTTGAACTCCGGCGAGGTGCGCAGGTCGCCCGTCTCCTCGTGGCCGCAGTCCGTGCAGCGGTAGCTCACGCCATACTCGCCGTCGTAGCCCGTGATTTCCGTCGTGTCCTTGTTGCAGTTGCGGCAGAACGCGGCGACCGGCCAGTACACGTCATCGTCTTTCATCTTGTGCGCGTCGTCGCGGTAGGCGTTCAGACACCACTTAATCAGGTCGCGGTTCTGGAGTGCCTTCCTCATGCCCTCGGCGTAGCGATTCGCGCGGTAGCGGCTCGCCTGATACAGGAATTCGGGGAAGATGCCCACGCGCGGAAGCTCGCGCTCCACGTCCATCTCGTGATGACGCGCGTAGTTCTCGTCGCGCCCCGTCGTGTCGGGCACCATCGTAATCGGAAAGCGCAGAAACTGAGCCAGGGTCTCCTGAGCGGGCATGTTCGCCGGCACTTTGCGGAACACGTCGTAGTCGTCCCAGGAATAGATGAAGCGCACCTGCTTGCCCCTGCTCCGAAGCGCGCGCGCAACCAAGTCCACCGTGATAATCTCCCGGAAATTGCCGATATGCACCGTGCCGCTCGGCGTGATGCCGCTCGCGCAGGTGTACAGCGGCAAGTCCCCGCGCTCCCGTATGATTCTCGCCGCCATTTGGTCTGCCCAGTGGCACAACTCGCGCCCCTGCCCGTCTCGTTCTGTCTCGTTGCTCATGCAAAAAGTATAGAAGAAATCGCGGATTTGTACAATGCGATGACATGCAGGGACTAT
>JAFLSP010000136.1 GCA_022510885.1 Treponema sp.
CGTTCGTCAGAACAGCCCGAATCCGCCGGCTTTCTTTGTTCCCGCCTTTACCCAGCTGACCAGCTGTTTGGGTGTGGGACGCTTTTTCAGTTCATCAATAGAATCAAGATAATCGCACAGCCAGCTTGCGAGCGTTGTGTCACGGAGGGCGACTTCGTTATGCGTGTCGCAGGAGACAAGCACAGGATAGATGTTCGGGTTTTCCGCGTGCAGCGCGACGGTGTTTTCGGCAAAGGCTTTGAAAGCGGCGGCGGCGGCAGATACGAGCGGCGAGGAGGTTGTTCCTGCGCGGACGGCGGGCGTTGCCACTGCGTCCGCCTGTGAGGGGTTCGTTTTGTATAGGAAGACGATTTTCCCGACGGCGGGGTGCTCTTCGGTGCGCGTTTTCTTCTGCTCAAAGCGAGCGAGGATTTCCTGCGTCGCGTAATGGTAGCCGATTACCAGCTCGTCGATGATGCGGGCGTTTTCGGTGAGGTCGGTGTGGTTGTATGTGGCGGCGATGTGCGGCTCGTCAAAAATCAGCACGGCTTCGTCCAGACGGTGCGGCATGTTCAGGCAGTGCAGGAGCAGGGCGCGCGCGCTCAGCGCGGACGAGCGGTTCCACGGCACGGCGGTGTAGTCTGCTTCGGAAATCGCCTCTTTCTGTTCTGCCGAGGCAGTGATGACGGGAATGCGCCCTTTGAGCGCGACTGACGTTGCGAATTCGTTGCCGGCGGGAACATCTTTTCCCGCGAGTAAAATCATTCTGTCCATACCTCCATTATAGCACACTGACGGATATTTGCAAACAAAGCGTAGTCTTGATATACTGTCTGCATGAGACTTTGGATTAAATATCTGTTCGGCATCGTGCTGGGCATTGCGGTTGCCTTGCTTTTGCCGACCGACGCGCCTGCGGTAAGCGCGTCGATTACTACGCTCCAGGAATTATTCGTGCGGTTCGGGCGGTACACGCTCGTTCCGCTGCTGCTGTTCGGCGTGGCAAACGCGGCGTACAAGCTGCGCTCCACCAAGATGATTGTGCGAACCGGTGTTTGGACGGCTGGTGTCATCGTCGGCTCTACGCTCATCGTCACGCTTGTTGGGCTTGCCTCGATTTTGCTGGTTGTCCTGCCGCGTATTCCCATTACGGGCGAGAAAGTGACCGATGTGGCATCGATTGACATTCGGTCGCTGGTCATGCAGTTGCTTCCTTATTCCAGTTTTGAGGCGGCGGCGGGCGGTGCGTTCCTGCTCCCTGTGTTTTTGTTTGCCGGGCTGATTGGCATCGGCTGTGCCACGGACGAAACCGCGTCCAAACCTGTCATCGCGTTCATACAGAGCGCGTACCGGCTGTTCTATTCGCTCATGAGTTTTTTTGTGGAATGGCTTTCCGTCGGCATGATTGCAGTCGCGGCGTTCTGGATGATGAGTGCGAAGCCCGCGTTTGCCGCAGGGACGTTCCTGCCGCTTACAATTGTGTTGCTCGTGGACTTCGTGCTGATTGTGTGTGTGTTGTACCCGGTGCTGTTGCGGCTGGTGTGCAAGGACCACCGCCCCTGGCATGTGCTGTACGCGAGCCTCTGCCCCGTGCTCGCGGCGTTTTTCAGCGGCGACACGAATCTTGCCTTGCAGGTGAACTGGCGGCACGGGCGCGAGAGCCTTGGCGTGCATTCCCGCGTGGGTGGCGTGACCTTTCCTTTGTTCTCCGTGTTCGGGCGCGGCGGCGCGGCGTTGACGTGCGTAATCTGCTTTGTGGTGGTGCTGCGTTCGTATTCGCCCATCGGGCTGAAACTGTTTGACGTGCTGTGGATTTTCGTGATGAGTTTCGCGCTGTCGTTCGCGCTTGGGGGCATCCCGGCGGGCGCACCGTATGTGCTGCTTACCGTGCTGTGCACTGCCTACAGCCGCGGTTTTGATTCGAGTTATCTCCTGCTCCGTTCCGCCGCGCCGATTTTTTGTAGTTTCGCGGCGGCAATCGACGCGGCCTCAGCGGTGTTCGGCAGTTACGTCGTGGGAGTCAAGACGCAGCGAATCGAGCATATCGACGTGAAGCACTACTTGTAGTCGTGTCCGTCGGGGCGCAGGCAGTGCTCACGGAACTGTGCCGCGCTCATCGGGCGGCCGAACAGGAAGCCCTGGAACTTGTCCGGCTCGAACTGCCGCAACTTGTCGATGTCGCTCTTTGATTCAATGCCCTCCATGCAGACGGTCATGTTCAGCTCATGCGCCATCTGCGTGATGTGCTTTATCACCTTGGTGTCGCCCTCGTTGCCGCTCGTCGCCTTGCGCACGAACGTGTAATCCAGTTTGAGCGTGCTTGCGTGCAGGTACTGCAAGTAGCGCAGGTTCGAGTAGCCCGTGCCGAAGTCGTCGATGTCGATGTTCAGTTTCATCGCCTTGAATGCGTCGAGCAGTTCCTGCAACTCCTGGTCGTTGCTCATGTAGCCGCTTTCCGTCAGCTCAAGCGTGATGTTGTGCGGGTTCACGCCCGACTTGGTGAGCGCAATCTGCACGTCGGTCAGCACGTCGCTTTTTTTTACTTGGATGTACGAGAGGTTCACGCTCATGCGGAACTTTTCTTGCAGGAGGTTCCACTCGCGGCACTGGTTGAACGCCGTCAGCAGAATCCACCGTCCCACGGGAATGATGAGACCGCTCTTCTCCAATAGCGGCACGAACTCGTCGGGAGAGAGCCGCCCCAGTTCGGGGCATGACCAGCGCAGCAGGGCCTCCGCGCCGATGACGTTGTACACGGTCTCGTCCTTGTCAAGGTAGAGGTCGCGCGCGTTGACGACTGGCTGGAAATACAGCTCAAAGCCGCGGAAATTGTCCTTGATTGACTCGCGCAGTTTTTCTTGCAGCCCGATGGCGCGCAGGTGGCGCGTGTACTCCATCGCGTTGTACATGGTCAGGTTGTTCTTGCCTTTCTTCTTCGCCTCGACCAGCGCGTAGTTGAGCTTCTTGATGAGGTCGTCGGGCTTCTGCGTGTCGTTGAAGAAGGCGACCGCCCCCGCCGACACGGTGAACACCACCTCATATTCGATTTCCTGCTCGGCTTCGGCAATGCAGCGTTTGAGCCGCTGATAGAGTTTCTGCGCGTCGGTCGCGCTCTTGCCCGTCAGGTTCATGCAGAGGATTTCGTCGCTGTGCAGTTTGTACACGTTCGTCGAATCCAGGCTCGCCTTGCGGCAGCACTTGGCGACCATCGCGACAACCTTGTCGCCCGTGCGCATACCGTACTGCTCGTTGATGGCGCTGAGGTTGTCGATGTCCACCTTGAGGAAAAAGCCGGAGACTTTCTGCCGCTTTGCCCATTCCACGTTGAAGTCCGTGCGCATCTGTGTCTCCGTGGGCAGCCCGGTCAGCAGGTCGAGCTTGTCAAGGTCATCGATGATTGAGATGCGCCCCACGAGCAGTTCGTTGTCTTCCACCCACAGCATCTTTCCGCGGCAACTAATCCAAATCGGCTTGGCGTTCTTGTTGAGCCAGCGGTACTCAAGGTTGTGCAGGTCTTTGCTACCCGTGCGGATTCGTTCCAAGTCTGTGGCGAGTACCGCTTTGTCGTCGGGGTATACGATGCTCAGGATATGCTCCGAGGCGTTGTCAAATCGAGACGCAGGCAGGTCGAATGTCTTGAGCGCGTCAGGCGAGATGTAGTACGTGTCCGCGCGCAGGTCAAATATAAACAGATATGCGTCCGTGCATTCGTCAAGGTGCGAAATGACTTCCTGTAGTTGCGCGCGTGTCACGCTAATTGACTCTGACATATCGGCGTTCATTATACCACAGATTGGGAAAATAAACAGCGAAAAACGGTGAAATGGGCAAAAAAAGAGACCAGATAATCCACGGCACAGCATCCGCTGCATACCGTTGCTGCCTTCCGGCTCTGGCGGGGTTTTGCAGGAATCACTTGCGCGGCATCTGGTCTCATCGGAAAGAGGGGGATTCGAACCCCCGGTAGCTTGCGGCTACACACGCCTTCCAAGCGTGCACCTTAAACCACTCGGACATCTTTCCAAAATTGCGCTGCAAAGTATGACGGGCAGAAAAGCAAGAACGAGGCTAACACGATTCGAACGTGCGACCTCCACCTCCGCAGGGTGGCGCTCTAATCCAGCTGAGCTATAGCCTCAGATTTTGAACGAAAACTTGGTTTTCGTCAGGTTACGGAAGCGACAGGAGTTGAACCTGCCCAGCCCGTAAGGAACTGACGGATTAGCAATCCGTTGTATTACCGCTCTACCACGCTTCCTTGTTAGCGTAAAACGGAGCGGGAGGGATTCGAACCCCCGGTAAGTTGCCCTACAACGGTTTTCAAGACCGCCGCCTTCGACCGCTCGGCCACCGCTCCAAATTTGACGCTCTATAACTATAGCAAGAATGTCCGCACCATGTCAAGTACACGGCGGCAATTTCTTTGCGCTTGGAAGCGCGGCAACTGTTTCTGGGGAAAAGACCTC
>JAFLSP010000137.1 GCA_022510885.1 Treponema sp.
ATGAAAATCGGTCGAGTTGTCAGCACGATTGCAGTGCTCTGTCTCTTTTCTTTCCCTTTCTTTGCACAGGAAGCCGTCCCGAACGACGAGGTGCTTGCCGCGCCCGTCATCTCGCGCATTTCATTCAGCGGACTGAAGCGGACGCGCGAATCGTACATGCAGACAGTGCTCAAAAAGTATTATGGGCTTCCCGTGCAGGAACTTGACATGCACGACCTGGAGGTTACGCTGCAAGAGCAGGGGCTGTTCTCCGAGGTGTCGGCCGTCTGCGAAATTGACGAGACGGGCGAATGTACGCTGCACGTAACGGTCACGGAAAAAATCGCGTTCCTGCCCATACCGTTCGCCATGTATTCCTCAAGCACGGGCTTCATGGGCGGGCTGGTCGTCATGGACACCAATGCGTTTGGCGTAAAGGACACCTACGTGGTGGGCGGCGTGCTCGCCTCGTCCATGCAGGTCGCGCTCATGACGTTCTCCAAGCCGTCGCTCTCCCTCACGCAGCCGGGTTTTTCCGTGAGCGGCTCGTTCACGCACCGAAAGAACAAACTGCACGACGGCGACGACTCGCTCGCGCTTGCCTACCGCACGCTTGGCGGCGGGGCGGGCATTTCCCTTACCGACAAGCTGACCGAACACACCAACGCGGCGGTAGGAGTGCGCTACCAGTACACGAACATCACGCTTGACGACGATTTTTCCGCCTACGCGAACGACCTCAAAACCTACCACGCCATTTCCGCAACCGGCGAATGGGGCGCACGGTTCCCGGAGCTGAACGAATGGTTCCTGTCCGCAAAGTCCCTGCGCGTAAAAGGCGACGTGACACACCTCTCCACGGGCACGTGGTCACCGTCCGTGAACGCGCAGATTTTGGTGCAACAGCCGCTTCCTATAACACGAATTCGCCTGATAGCGCAGGGCGCGGGGCATTGGTCGCACGACGCACCGCCAAGCCTGTGGGCATCGCCGTCCACCGTAGGAACGACGATTATGCCCGACAAGTTCGACAGCCCAAGGATGCTCGGTGCGCACGCAGGACTTGAGGTCGCCCTGGTAAAGACGAAAATCGCCACGTTCTCAATCTACGGACTGTACGAGCATTTCTTCGGCGAGGATTTTGACGGCAGCGGCATACTGAACCTCGGCTACTCTGCGGGCGCAAAGATGTACCTCGCAAAGATTTCGTTCCCCGCGCTGTCGCTCGGATTTTCCCACAACGTAAGCAAAAACAGCATGAAATTCACCGCTGCGTTCGGCATCAGCTTCTAGGGAATGCACGAGAACAGATTAAGCAATTCCGCCATTTCTTTCATGGGGAGGGGGGGGGGTAGAAAGGTTGCGCACCTTCTCTTTGGGCAGATAGGCGCGCACCATCTGCTCAAGCGCCGCGCCCGTGACAGGTTTGGAAAGGTAATCATTGAACCCCGCCGCAAGATAGGTCTCACGCGCGCCCGAAACGGCGTTTGCCGTAAGCGCAATGCACGGCGAACCCGCGCTCATGCCGCCGTCCCGCCTGAGCGCGGCGAGCATCTCTATGCCGTCCATTTTGGGCATCAGGTGGTCAATGAACAGCACGTCGTACTGTTTGGAGCGGGCTTTCTCCAGTCCGCTCTCACCGTCTGTCGCGGTGTCCACCTGCACGAGCGTCTTCTTGAGCAGCCCGCACATGACGGTCAAATTCACGGGCGTATCGTCCACAATGAGGATTTTTGCGTCCGGGGCTTGGAATGATTCGTGGTATTCCGTTATGCTTTCTGCCACCGTTCTCCGCGCCGCCGCATAGTCGCCAATCTTCTTTTGGCTGATGATACGCTGCCGCACGCGGAACGAGAACCTTGACCCCTTGCCGTACTCGCTCTGCACTTCAAGGCGCGTTCCCATGGCGGCAAGCAGGTTCTGCACGATGTTCATGCCCAGTCCCGTGCCCTCAATGTTTCGGTTGCGCTTTTCCTCAATCCGCTCAAAGGGCGAGAACAGCCGCTCCAAGTCGTCCTTTTTTATGCCGATTCCCGTGTCGGCAACGGTTATGATGAGGCCGATGTTGTCCACGTCGATGCGCTCAAAGCCAACGGTAAGCGTCACGCTTCCTTCCAACGTGTACTTGACGGCGTTCGTCAGCATGTTCAGCGCGCACTGCTTTATGCGCACTTCGTCGCCATAAAGTTTCTGCGGCGTCTGCGGGTCAACGTTCACGTGCAAGTCAAGGCCTTTTGATTTTGCGCGGGGCGTTACCATGCTCACCAAATTGGCGACCAGCGCGGCAAGGTCATACGAGACGGGTATCAGTTCCATCTTGCCCGCCTCTATTTTTGAGAAGTCGAGGATGTCGTTGATGATGCCGAGCAGCGACATGCCCGCCGTCTGAATGGCGTGGGCGTAATTCAGCACCGCGCGGTCGCCGCTCTCGCGCAGAATCAGCTCGTCAAAGCCGAGCATGGCGGTGATGGGCGTGCGGATTTCGTGCGACATGCGCGCAAGGAACGACGACTTCGCGTTGTTCGCCGCGTCCGCGCGCTGCGTCTGCGTCTCAAGCTCCTTCACATACGCGGCGCGCTCCGTGTCGTCCTTGAACACGAACGCCGTACCCACCAGTTTTTCCCCGCGGTACAGGCTGTTCTTCTCCAGCTGGAACACCTCGTCGCCAAAGTGAAGCGTCGCTGACTCCGCCGCCGCGCGCTGAATGTCCTGCGCCGCAAGGTCGGGCTGCTCAAGCAGGCGCGGGAACAGCTTGCTCGCGCGCTCGTTGAAAAAACTCACCCGGCCGTTCACGGTAATCGCGACGACCGCCTCGGAAAGGTGGTCCATCACAAAATCCTTGGCAAGCTCGCGCACGTCGAGCAGGTCATAGCGGAACACGGCGATGTACATGGGGAACATGGCGAGCGTATAGCCCAGCATCGTCACGTCATAGTCCTCCATCACCCCGAGCAGCTCCAGCACGAAGAAGAACACCATCACAAACGAGGCGGCCAACACGAACAGCAGCCGTCTTTTGACAAAAGTATTCCGCTCGGTAAGCAGGCGGCGGATAAGCACCGCCAGAAAATACACGGCATACACGAGCATGGACAGCATGAACGCATTGCGCCAGATGCCGTAGGAACAGACAAGGTGCGGATGCAGCCCCGACTGCGTAAAGACGACCGACGTATAATAGAGCGAATGGAATTCCTCCGTGACGACCACGATGTACGTCAGCGTATGGAACGCCGCAAGCGCCGCAAGCACGCGCGGCGACACCTTCTTCTCGCACAGCCGCAGGCCGAACAGCAGGAACGAATACGGAATCCACACCCTGCCAAAGTACGACACCTGCAAGGCAAGCAAGGATTCCCCGCGCGTCTTGGCAAGCATGACGGCAAGATACCCCAGGTTGTTGATGAACGTGGCGAGACAATAGAAGAAAAGATAGCCGTGCGTCCGCGTCTTCCAGTTCTTGACGATATAGACAATCTCAAGCAACAGCGCGCCGACACTGGCGATTTGAATCGCAAGCAGTGTGTGGTACATTGTCTATACGTGTTTGTTCACAATCCTGTCGTCGTATGTTCCCGTGGCGATGTCGATAAAGCGCACGAACAGCGACACCTTGTTGTCCGCGTCGAGCGCGTTCCACGCCGTGTCCGTCACGCGGTCAATGTCGCCCTCAATCGTAACCAGTTCCGGCTCGCCCTCAAAGCTCGGCAGCGGAGTGCCGTCGCCCCGGTACGTGTGGATAAAACGGCCGAAGCCCGCCTTGGGGTTCGAGTACGCAAAGGTGAAGCGGTTGCAGCCCGCCGGGTCGCCGCCGTCGCTCTTGAGGATGGACAGCGCGAAGTTGTAGTCACCGCCGGAAACATGCAGGATGCCGCTGATGCGCGGCGTGTAGTTGGGCGCGTCCGGCTCGAATTCGCGGCAGCGCAGGCTGTGCTCAAAGGTCTGCTGCTTGTCCATGTTCTGGTAAATGGTGTCCGTCTGGTCGCCGTTCGTCACAATCGTCTTGTTGCCCAGCACGCGGACAGGCGCGTAGATAATAAGGCTGGGGTCAGACAGTTTGGCAGGGTCAAAGGCCTGCGTGCGGATGCCGCTGCCGTCCTTGACGAACACGCGGTTGCGGCTGTTCTCGCTGCGCCCCATGATAAAATATACCGCGACGGCCTGCGTGCCGTCCGCGCTCCGCCCGATGACGATGCCGCGTCCGGGGTACGAGGTGGCGGAAAGAGCCGCCTGCAATGACTGTGCTTCCATCAATATAATGCTCCCAAGAATTTCCCAACAGGGCTGGTTTTGCCCATTATGAACGAAAACCGACTTTGAAGCAAGTGCGCGCCGTGC
>JAFLSP010000138.1 GCA_022510885.1 Treponema sp.
TCCGCGCTCATTCCTCATCCTCCCCGCTACTCCCGAAAGTACCGCCGTACACGGGATTCCCGTTGTTGTCCTCCATCGTGTGCGGAACGAAGCCCATCCGCTCCATCAGCTCGCGCTCGCGCTTCATCGTCTGCATCACCTGCGCGAAGCTCAGCCCCGAATGCCTGCGCGCCTCGATGTCGTAGGTCGTCAGCCCGTTGTCAAGCAGCGTCTGGCTCGCCTGCGCCTCCTTGTTCCTGTCCACGCTCGGACGGTTCAGCCCCGTCCACGTGCACTGCTTCCACGCGCTCACCGTCCGCCACGCCGCCGCGTCTCCGTAAGCCCGCGCGAAGCCCGGCAAATCAAGCTGCCCGGTCAACGCCATCTGCGTGAGCCATGAGTCGTACATCGGCTGCGTCACCGAGACGGCGAAATCCCGCACGAAGCGGCTCAAATATACCTCGAACTCATTGTTCGCCTGGCGGGACGCGGAGTAGTTGTTTCCGAACTCAAGCATCAGCACCTCAGGCGGAAGCCCATGCGACCACGCCAAGACAGCGATTATCGACTTCTCGAACGCCGAGTAGTTGACGTTCGGCCTGTTCGTCTGGAAGCTCTGAATTTTCCCGCCTGCGGGGGTGTGGTAAATCGTCCCCGGATTCATTATGTCAAGTTTGTCGGTCGGCGGGGTCACTTCCACCCTGCCGCTCATCGGCGGCGGATTCGCCCCCGCTCCCGGAGGAGGCGGAACAGCCCCCGCCCTCATCATGTCAGTCGGACGCGCGGAAGCCGTGATGCGGTTCGGCTCTTCCTCCAGAAAAAGCGGAATCATTGCGTTCACGAGCGCGGCCCGAACCTCCGCATCGCGCGTGCGGTCAAGGTCTTTGAGCATATAAATCGAATCGGACAAGAACGGCTCGCCTCGCACGTCGTCAACCAGCCGCTCGCCGCCGTAGACCATCCAGCTGATAAGCCGCCCGCTCCTCCTGCCGCGCACCGGCACACGCTCGAACGTCCAGCCGTCCGCACCCTCGCTTCGCACGTAGAAAGCGACACGCTTCCCCCAGCGGTCGAACTCCACGCCGTGGCGCACATAGTGGCCGTCACGCTCGTCAAAGTCGTCCGGCGTTCGCACATGGTCGCCGTTCACCCACTGCCAGCGGGGAAGCCCCGTCTCCTCGTCAATCCTGCTTATGATGATGCCGTCACCGCTGATGAGCGACTCCATGCGCACACGCGCCTGGAACGCCCCGAACGTGTCCTTCTTGCCCCAGTCGAACACGGCGGGGGTCTGCGAATACAGGTCAAACTGCGTGGCTATTCTGTCGCCCCACTCGACGGCAAGCTCCGCCGCCCTCGCCTCGTCCGCCCCGGGGAACAGCACCGCCCCCACCGGCGTTGGCGTGGCGACTATGCCCGTGTGCACCTCGTTCCAAACAAGGCGGCGAATAATTCCCTTCGCGTATACGTTCGTGCGGAACAGCTCCGCCGAGCGGCGGCGCAGCGTCCAGTAATCGACGAACGTCCAGCTCGACACCGGCCCGAGCGAGCCGGGGAATTTCGAGCCGTCCCACGTGTCGAAGAAGCCCGCGAGACAGCGCACCGTAACATCTTTGAGGAATTTCGCATACGTCGAAAGAGATTTCCGCGCGTCGTCCATCAGTACCCCGGCACCACCTGATGCCACCGGCTGCCGCCGAAAAGCTCGCGCTCAAGCCGCGCTATCTCGTCCATGAGCGAGTCACGCCGTGCGTAGAGGCTCGCAAGGTCGGTGCGCTTGACCGTCTGCCGGTCCTGCCCCGTGTCTATCGTGTACTCGGCTATGCCGCCCGCATCCTGCGAGAACGCGACGATTGCGCGGTTGATGCCGTCAAGAAGCACCTTGTCATTCCGCAGCGTGTTGAGCCAGAATTCGCGTCCGCCGATGTCAGCGACCCCGTTCGGGTCGTCAAGAAGCATAGCCATGCCAATAGTGTGGCACAGATGAATTCAAAACACTATGTCATTGGCGAAAAAAAATTATTTTTTTTTCAGCCTTCCGCGTCCGCCTCGACCTCGCCGATGAGCCGCTCCAAGTACCACCGCGCCTTGCGCAAGTCCTCCAGGCCGTTCTTCGCCTCGTATCGGAACACATACTTCATCACGTTCCCTTTCAGAAATCCCCGGAACGCCTCCGCGCTCATGCTCCCGCGTATAGCGTCAATGCACTCCACGCCGCCCTTGTTGTAGTGCGCGGGATTGTCCACGCTGTCATAGTCTTTCATTCTTCCTCCTCAAAAAGCCAGCTCTCCCGCTCGCGCCGCTCCGTCTCCGCGTCAAGCGCGTCCATGTCGAACAGCGAGCCTTTCCGCTCGCGCTCCGCGTCCTCTATCCGCTTTTTCGCAATCTCGAAGTAGCGGTCATCTTTCTCAATCCCGATGAAGCTCCGCCCCGTGTTCACGCAGGCAACGCCCGTTGAGCCGCTTCCCATCGTATTGTCGAGCACAGTCTCGCCCGCGTCGGTATACGTCTTTATCAGGTATTCGAGCAGGGCAACGGGCTTCTGCGTGGGGTGCAATCTTTTTGCACGGTCAGGCGACAAAAACTCAAGCAATTGAGATGGGTAATACATATCGGATTTATATTTCTTTAGCACGCGAAAAATCCCGTAGTTACTTGACATACTACCACCGCCCTTATCACGCGCAATGCCTTTGGTCATTATTGCGTTATACGTGCATTTCTGCTTATAGAATACACAGATGTCCTCAAGGTGGCGAAGTGGCTGCACATTTGCGTTAAGAAATCCTGTCTTTACTTTTTTATTCCAAACATACGAATAACGGTAATTATTTATGTTGCTCATCACTAATTTCGCTGTAAACGGCATTTGCCCGAAAAGCACAACGGCAGCATTTTTCTTGCACACTCTGCTGTATGAATCCCACAGCGCCTCAAACGGAATCATAGAATCCCATTCGTTTTTTGTAACGCCATACGGCAAATCGCACAGCACCAAGTCCACCGAGCCGTCGGGAATGTCTCTCATCAGTTCAAGGCAGTCGCCGTGCCTCAGGTCAATCATGCCGTCAATTCTAATCCACTGCCCGGCAAAACACTATGTCATTGCCTTGACCGTTCCGCGCGGACGTGCTATGCTCTCTACGAATGCCGTTGGCATTTCATTTGTTTGCGCCGCAGGGGGAGACTCCTGCGGTTTTCTTTTTTCCGGGAAACGGACATTGACAAAACCGCGCCGACCGGCACACAATGAGACCATGTCGATAAAACTGGTAAAGACCTATGAGGACGCGCTCAAAGACGCGCAGAAAAGAATAATTCGGGCGGGCGTGAACACCGTGAACATCGTGGCGGCGCAGGCAAGAAAGAACGCGCAGCAGAACATCACGAGAAATTTCACCACGAGAAACAACTTCACCGTCAACTCGGTGCGCTTCACCCAGTGCAAGCCGTCCGTGCAGAAACTCTCCGACATCAAGAGCGAGACGGGCATCACCGAGAAAGCGGGCTACATGGCTCGGCAGGAAACCGGCGGAGTAAAGAAAGCCCCCGGCGGAGCGAACCTTATAATCCCGAACACAAGGGCGCGCGGCGGCTCGAACGCGAACAAGGTGCAGAGACGCTACCACTACGATAACGTCATCAAGAACACCGTGCGATGGTCAGACCGTGGCGGAAGCCGCAAGGCAAGGCTTGTGGCAACGGCATTCATCGCCGCCCGCGAAAAGAAATTCATCCGCATGAACGACGCATTCTTCCGCGTCACGAATTTCCGCAAAGGGAAAAGGGTCAGCTTCAAGTTGCAGGAAATTCTGAACCTCAAGCACAAGACCACCTACACCCCGCAGAACCAGTGGCTAGAGCCAGCCGCCGAATCCGCCGCAAAGAATATGCAGGCAATTTTCAACTCGCAAATGGATAAGGTTTGAAAAAAAAGAACGCCGCCCAAGTTAGGACGGCATTCCTTTGCGTTTCATACTTTTCTTGTGTTATCCTGTTTAACAAATAACATTTTTTTTATATTTAGTAAAGTAATTTTACCTAGAAAAAATGTTAATGAAAATGTTAATTTTTATATATAAAAATAGCAAAATATAGCAAAAATTGCGAATGTTATATATAAGAATATATAACATTATATAAATTATTCTATTGGCGAGCCTCTAAAATCATGCTATAATAATTTTATGAAAGGATTCATTTTTTT
>JAFLSP010000139.1 GCA_022510885.1 Treponema sp.
TTCTCGTTGTAGTAAATGCCCACGCGCGGGCCGCCGCGCACGACGTACTCCGTGTGGACGCCGTACTTGCGCAGCGAGTTCACCGCCGCCTGACCGATTTCGTGGGTCGGCAGCTTGGACACGAAATAGGACTCGTGCCCGTAGTTCGCGAGCGAGACTGAGACATTCGCCTCGCCGCCGCCGAACGTCGTCGTCATCGTATCGACCTGCACGAAGCGATAATAATCCGCCGGCTGAATACGCAGCATCAATTCACCAAAAGTAACTACTTTTGCCATGGTACACTCCTTGTCCCGCATTCGCGGTTTGTATACATAAACTGCACTATTATAGCACAGCTTTTTCCAATAATCCAGTGCGCCCTACTCGTAGATGAACGCCTCTTTCGGGCCGCTGATGGTCACGTTCTCGAATTTCGCGTCGGGCGTGTTGCGCACGCGGAAACTCTTTACGCTCACCTCCGGCAGTCCGAAGAACATATCGCTGTCCATCGGGCTTTCCGTGCTCGTCTCGTCCGTGCTGATGCGGCAGTCCGCAATCGTCAGACCAGTAATCGGGCTTTCGGGCAGGCCGACGATGAATCCCGCGCTCGCCTTGCAGCCCGTCGCCGTGATGCCGCTGATATGCACGTCGTGGATTTTGGGCGTCTCCGCCGTGACCGGCTGCTTTTCCAGCGAGAACAGCGGGCTTGACGGGTCGTTCTCGCCGCACTTGTAGTACATATTGATGGCAATCGGGCAGAGCGTGTCCGACATCGCGAGGTTCCGAAGCTGAATGTCGGAGATGTCGCCGCCGCGCCCGCGCCGACTTTTGATGCGGATACCGCGGTCAGTGCCGCTCAGGTCGCAGTTTTCCGCCACGATGTGGCTGATGGGCGCGGCGGTCTCACTGCCGATGACGATGCCGCCGTGCGACCACTGCACCTTGCAGTCGCGGATTTCCACGTTGCGGGTCGGGCGGTTCACGCGGATGCCGTCGGGACCGCTGCCGCTCTTGATGCAGATGCCGTCGTCGCCCACTTTCACGTCGCAGCCCAAAACCTTCACGTCCTCGCAGGAATCGATGTCGATGCCGTCCGTGTTCGGCGCGTCCTTGGGGTTCTCCACCCGCAGATTCCTGAGCGTCAGCCCCTTGGTGTAGAGCGGGTGAATCGTCCAGAACGGGCTGTCCTTTACGGTGATGCCCTCAAGCGTCACGTTCTCGCAGTTGATGAATTCGATGAAACTGGGGCGCAGGAACTGCACTTCGCGGCCGCCGCCGCCGCCCGGCTGCGTCTTGTAGTCGGGGTTGAGCTTTGCGAGCGCGCGCTCATACGGCTCTTTCGGCTCGAACTGCTTGCCACGCTTTGCGTTGCGCAAATCCCACCAGGGCTTGCCGTTGCCGTTTACCGTGCCTTTGCCCGTAATCGTGACGTTCTTCTGCCCGTCCGCGTAGATGAGCGGGTGCATGGCGTAGCATTCCACGCCCTCCCAGCGCGTGTAGACCGGGGGATAGCGTTCCGGCTCGGGAATGAACGACAACTCCGCGCCCTCCGCAAGCACCAACGTCGTGTTGCTGAACAGGGTGATTGCGCCCGTGCACCAGATGCCCGCCCCCACCGTGAGCGTGCCGCCGCCGTTTGCCTGCAAGTCGGCGAACGCCTTGCTGAATGCGTTGGTGTTGTCGAACGCGCCGTCGTTCTTGCCGCCAAAATCTTCAATCTTTACGTTTTTCATGCTGTCTCCTTTGCCTCGTTTTCATACCGAGCCGCCTGTGCGCCGAGAATGAGCGACGCGCTTGCGTACCGTGCGGCATATTCCGCATCGCTCATCACGTAGCCGTGCGGCGACCGTCCGCTCGTGTCCGCCGCTACCGACTGACCGTCCGCGCCAGGCGACTTCGTGCCGTACTCGCGCCAGCCCGTTGCCGCGCTGCCCGGCGGATACACCGCGCGCCTGCCGCCTTCGTCCGTCCACAGCGAGCGGTCAAATTCCGCGCCGACCGTACAGTTGATGAGCGCGATGCTGTCCCAGCGGTCGGGGCTGTCGGGCTTTCCCGTTCCTGCCGACCGGGCGACGTAGACATGCGCGTTTCCCGTCCGCGCGTCCGCCGTGAACGTGCAGTCGGAGAATACGAATCCCGGCCTGCCGTTGAGCGCACGGCTTTGCAGCACGAATCCGTTTCGCTCGCCGCTGCGGTTGTCCTCGCGCACGTGAATGTGGCAATGCTCCCACAAACTCACGTCGCAATAGCCCCAGATGAAATCCACGTCGCCGGTCACGTAGCAGTCCCGAAAGCGCGAAACGCCCTTGACGTGCACCGTGTCCTGCCGACTGATGAACCGCATCCGCTCCGCAAGCAGAACGCCGTCGCGATTGTGCCAGCACAAGGCCTCCGCCTGATTGCCGAGCGGCGCGTCGTCGTCCGTCTTGACGTGCGTATTCTCAATCGTAAAGCCGCGCAGCGTCACCTTGGTCGCGGCCAAGCCAATCACAAAGACCGCGCGGTTCTCCGTGTCCTTGTGGAAAGCCTCGCAGTTTTCCGCGCGTACCACGCAATCTTCCGCCCGCGTACCGGGAACGCTCTCCATAATGAGCGGATTTTCCAGATTGTATGACAAAATCTCGTGATACTGCCCCGGCGCAAGCACCAAATGCACGGGCGCGTCCGCGGCAAGCGTCCCCGTGCGAACCATGTCGTGTATCTTTCGGAACGCCGCCGTAATCGCAAGCGGCGCGCGCGCATTCACACTCAATTCAAGCATTATCATCATTATACTCCCAAACCCGCACGGACGCAAGAAAAATAGCACGGGCGGATAAGAGCAAAAAAAGCCCTTGCCGCATGGCAAGGGCAAAATGATGCGATTTGAGGCGGCTACTGCGCGCCGTACCGCTGCAAAAAGTCGCGCACGCGCTTGTCGTAAGTCGCTTCCTGCTGCATATAAGAAATCGCGTGGATTGCGCCTTCCGCCAGATACAGTTCCTTCGGCTCGGAGCAGGCCTCGTAGTTGGCAAGCGTCATCTCAATCGGTACGCGCCGGTCCTCCGTGCCGTGGATAAAAAGCATGGGACGGCGGTTCTCGCGCAGGGCGGTCAGCGTGCTGTACTCGTCGAGCGCGAATCCCGCGAAAAGCCTCGTGTACATGCCGCCCGTCGCGAGCATCATCTTTGAAAGCCATGCGGGAATGTGGCGGAGCGTGACCATCTCGTAATAGCAGATGTCCTTCGGCTCGGTAAAGCCGCAGTCGGCGATGAAGCCGCGCACGTTGAGCGGCAGGTCGTCAAATCCGCTCGTCATCACCACGGTGGCACAGCCCATCGAAATGCCCTCCACGAAAATCGGCAGCGCACCCTCAAACATCTCGTTCAGGCGGAAAATCCAGTCGCGGCAGTCGTAGCGTTCCTTCACGCCGAACGTCACGAACCGCCCCTCGCTCTCGCCGTGCGCGCGCTGGTACGGCATACACACGTGATACCCGAGGTCATGGTAGAACCGCGCGAGCGTGGCGTATTCACGCAGCGGACCGGAATGGTAGCCGTGCATCAGCAGCACCGCGCCCTTCGCGTCCTGCGCGGGCAGGAAAAACGCCACCAGATTCAGCCCGTCAAACGAGGTCATCTCAAGCCGCGCGGGAACGCTCTCCAAGAACCATGCCGTGTCCGCCTTGTTGCGCGCAAGGTTCTCCTCGCCGCCAAAATGCTTGACCAGCGATGCCTCCGGCTCGTTCGGACGCGCACGACCGAAACTGGGCAGGAACATCACGACGTACACCGCCACAAAATACATCATCACCACGCCCGCCGCAGCCGCGACGTACAGCCCAATCTTCCGGCACGTCTCTTTCTTCATGTGCCCATTCTAGCGCATTTTGCCGCGCCTTACAATGTATCTGAAAATAATCTTACACGGACAGACAGCCCGCGCACGCTTCGATTAGCTATTGAACTCTTATCTTTGTTATGAGGGGAAACCGGCTGACAACGCGGCGATTACAGAAAATGACCGTACTTTTCCCGCCAGCGGGCGAAATCCTCGTCAGAAACGCAGTCCTCGTAGTCAAAGATGGCGCTCTCAATTTCCTCGGTATCGCCCAACTGCTGCATCAACTCGTACATGGCCTGCAATCGCTCGTAGGTTTCGTCCGTATCTTGCTCGTTCATCGTGCCTCTATTCTACACGAATACCCCGCCCTGCGCAAG
>JAFLSP010000014.1:0-17415 GCA_022510885.1 Treponema sp.
CGTGGAGATGAACAACCTTATCCGGCTTGAGATGAAGGGGAATTTGTGAGGACAATGAGCGACAAACTGAACTTCAACGAGATAACCAAAGCCCCCGCGCCGACATGGAGCTGGCTCAGGCTGAACCGCGCGCCGCTCGCGGCGGACGTGGCGGCGGCTGTGCCGACCATGCGCGTCTCGGGCGCGGACGGCGCGGAGATTGCCTTTGACGCGGACACGTTCGCGCGGTATGAAAAGGACTTTTTCGCGTCCGCGCAGACGGACACGAGCGCGGACGCGAAAGACCTGCTTTCCCGCTTTGACGCGGAGACGCTTGCCGTCACGGCGAAAGGCACGGTTTCCCGGCCGGTCGCGGTGCACCACGTCGCGGCGGACGGCACCTCGTCCGCCGCAAAGCATATTGTGCGCGCGGAGGAAGGCGCGGAAATCACGGTGCTGGTTGACTACGCTTCGGCGGCGGACGCGGGCGGCTTTCAGGCGGTCAGGACGCTGCTCCACGCGAAGGCGCGCGCGAAAATCCATCTGGTGAAAGTGCAGCTGCTCGGCGCGGGGTTCACGCAGGTTGACGGCACCGTCGCGCTCGCGGAGGAAGGCGCGGAAATCCGCGTGACGCAGGTCGCGCTCGGCGGACTGCGCGCGTTCATCGACACGAGCTGCACGCTCGCGGGCTTCCAGTCAAAATGCGGCAGCGACACCGCGTACTACTGCCGCGGCGGGCAGACGCTCGACATGAACTATGCCGTGCTGCACAGGGGCGCGCGAACCGACACGCAGATGAGCGTCAGGGGCGTGGTGGACGGCACGGCGACGAAGATTTACCGCGGCACGATTGACTTCCGGCGCGGCTGCGCGGGCGCGACGGGCAGCGAGCAGGAAGAGACGCTCCTGCTCTCGCCGAATGCCGTCAACAAATCAATCCCCGTCATGCTGTGCGACGAGGAGGACGTGAGCGGAAGCCACGGCGCGACGATTGGCAGGCTCGGCGCGGACGAGCTGTTCTACATGCAGAGCCGGGGCATCAGCGAAGAGGCGGCAAAGGCGATGATGAGCCGCGCGAAAATCGCGGGCATCGCGCGCCGCATCCCCGACCCCGCGCTCGTCGCGGAGATTGAGGCATTCCTGGACAGGGCAGACGCTGACAAAACACGCGCACTATGCTCGTATCCTCATAGGAAAAACTGATATGACCAACCGATTCCGCGCGGACTTTCCGCTTTTCAAGGCAATAGACGAGCACGCCGCGCGCGAGAACAGCGGGCTGATGTACTTCGACACGGCGGCGACGGCGCAGCGGCCGTTCATCGTCCTGCACGCCATGTCGCATTTCTACGCCACGCAGAACGCAAACCCCCTGCGCGGCCTGTACGACCTGAGCGAGCGGGCGACCAAGGCATACGAGGACGCGCGCACGACCGTGGCGAAATTCGTCAACGCCGCCGACAGCCGCGAAATCATCTTCACGCGCAACACGACCGAGTCGCTCAACCTGATTGCCTACACCTGGGGCATGGCGAACGTGGGCGCGGGCGACGAAATCGTCGTGTCGATTATGGAGCACCACTCGAACATCCTGCCCTGGCAGTTCCTCGCGCAGGCAAAGGGCGCGAAACTCGTCTACCTCTACGTTGACAAGGAGACCGGCGCGATTCCCGAGAGCGAGTACGCCAAAATCACGCCCAAAACGAAAATCGTCTCGCTCGCGCACACGAGCAACGTCCTCGGCACGACCAACCCGATTCGCCACGTCGCCGACCTTGCCCACCGGAACGGCGCGATTATGGTCGTGGACGGGGCGCAGTCCGCGCCGCACATCCCCGTGGACGTGCAGAACCTGGGCGCGGACTTCTTCGCGCTGAGCGCGCACAAACTCTGCGGCCCCATGGGCATCGGCGCGCTGTACGGCAGGCTTGCATTGTTAGAGGCCATGCCCCCGTTCCTGCGCGGCGGCGAGATGATTGACTACGTGACCACCGACGGCGCGACCTGGGCGGAGGTGCCGCACAAATTCGAGGCGGGCACGGTCAGCGCGGGCGACGCGGTGGGATTCGCGGCGGCAGTCCGCTACATCCAGTCCGTGGGCTTTGACACGATTATGCGGCACGACACCGCGCTGACCGAGCAACTGGTCGAAGGCATCAAAAAACTCCCGCACTTCCACCTCGTGGGCAGCACGGACGGGCGCGCGCGCAGCGGCATCGTCACGTTCACCGTGGACGGCGTGCATCCCCACGACATCGCGAGCCTTCTGAGCGACGAGCACATCGCCATCCGCGCGGGGCATCACTGCGCGCAGCCGCTCGGGCAGTACCTCGGCATCCCCGCGAGCGCGCGGGCGAGCCTCTATTTCTACAACACCGAGGCGGAAGTCGCCGTGCTGCTGGAGAAACTGGCGCAGGTTCGCGCCTGGAGCGGCTTCAAAGACTGACGAGGAGATTTGCATGGAACTGAAAGCACTGTACCGCGAGATTCTGAACGAGCACAACATCAACCCGGCGCACAAGGCGGAGATGCCGGATGCGTCGGTCACGCTGCAAGGGGTCAACCCCAGCTGCGGCGACAACATCACGCTGTACCTCAAGACCGAAAGCGGCAAAGTCGCCGACGGCAGTTTTACGGGAAGCGGCTGCGCCATCTCGCAGGCATCGGTGGACATGATGCTCGACGTCATCATCGGAAAGGACGAGGCGGAGGCGCTGCGCCTCGCGGACAACTTCATGGCGATGATTCAGGGAACCGCCACGCAGGAGCAGATTGACTCGCTTGACGAAGCGGGCGCGTTGCAGGACATTGCGCACATGCCCGCCCGCGTCAAGTGCGCCGTGCTCGGCTGGCGCACCATGCGCGAAATGCTCCGCACCGGCACGACTGCCGCGCACGGAACCGCCGCGCACTGCGCCACGGAATAACGGGACGCTAATTTCCCCGGAAGAAGTCGTCCACGCTCTTTATCAGTTCCTCGGCGGGGCGCGTCTTCAGCAGGTATTTTTCGGGCTTGGCGGCAAGCACTTTCATCACCGTGTCCTTGTCGTCCTTGCTCGTCAGGAAAATCACCGGGATGCCGGCGGTGTGCGGCTCGCTCTTGAGCATCTCGAAGACCTGCAGGCCGGACACGACGGGCATCTCGTAGTCAAGCAGGATGAGGTCAACCTTTTTCTGCGCGAGCAGCGCGATGGCGTTCATGCCGCTGTTCGCCATAAAGACCTCGTACTTCTTGCCGAACCAGTTGTTCATCGTGCGCAGCATCGTGCTGTCGTCGTCCACCACGAGCAGCCGCTTCTTCCCGTGGAATTCGCTCTCCTCGGTGATGAGGATGTCCAGCTTGGCGACCACGTCCGCCATGTTCACGGGACGCACGAACGCCGCGTTCACGAAACTTTTTGGCACGACCTCATGCGCCGCCTCGATTTCGGCGGGACTGCCGATGAGGTAGAGCACCCGGTCCACGCCCTCCTCCGCCTTGAGCTTCTTCAGGTACTTGAGCGTGCCGTTGAATGCGTTGAGGTCGCCCTCAAGGTAGACGATGAAGATGTCGGGCATATCTTCCTTGAGCGAAATCTCCACGATGTCCGGCTGACTTTGCAGCACCGTGTAGCCCGAATCCCGCAGGTTCTTGACCATCGCGTTGACCAGGAAACTCGACTCGCTTGCAACAAACAGAATGCGCTTTTTCATACGTGCAGTATAGCGCAGATTCCCGACTTGCGCCAGTCCCAAACGCCGATTCGCGTCTCCCCGGCAAGCCCGGCATTACGCTCCCGCAGCAGTGCGGCACTATGCGCCCGCACCGATGCGGTACGAGACGCCCGCAGACTGCGGGAGTATAGCACCGCAGTGCCGCGACCTTCTAGGGGCGGGGCGGTATGCCGAGCGCGTCGGCGGCGTGGCGCACGTACAGCGCACGGACGGCGGGATACTCGCCCAGTCCCTTGACGTTCACGGCGACCGTAAAGCCCGCCCGCTCGAACTGGCGTTTCCAGCTGTCGTCATCGTCGCCCGCCATGTCGTTGTTGGCGTGGTCACCGGCGGCGAGCATGAGCGGCGCGAGCGTCACGCCCCTGTACTTGCCCGCCTTCACCAGGGCGATGACATCATCGCAGGCGGGATAGGCTTCTACCGTACCCACAAAGACATCGCCGTAGCCCTCCCGCTTTGCCTGGTAGTCCATCGCCGCGTACAGGAAGTTGCTGAAATACTCCGTGCCGTGTCCCATCAGCACCAGTGCCTGCCGCTTGCCGAGCGGATTCCCCTGCGCGAGCACCGCAAGCACCGCCGAAATGTCCTCGGTCGTCGCAAGGAGCGGCTCGCCGTACAGCACCGTGTCGAACTGCCGCTCATAGGGGGCGGCGAGCGACTTCATCTCGTTGTACTCCAGTCCGTACATCAGGTGCGTGGGCTGCACGAGCACCGTGCGGTATCCCCGCGCCTTTACGTCCTCCAGCGCCTCGGAGACAGAAAAAATCTTCGTGCCGTCGCGCTCAAGCAGCTTCTTGCGAATCATCGTGCTGGTGTACGCCGACGTGACGTAGGCATCGGGGAAGGCTTCCCGCACGTCCTTTTCCACGGCGACAATCGTCGCCTGTCGGTTGTCCTCGTAGGACGTGCCGAAACTCACGAGGATAATCGCGGTCAGTGAAAGCAATGTGTTCATCGTTTCCTCCAAAAGCAGTGTTATTGATAGAGCAGCGCGCTCAACAATGCATAGCAATCGACCCACCGCTCGCCGTCCGGCTTGAAGTGGAACAGCTCGCGCGGCAGGATATGGCAGCGGCCGCCGCGCACCGCCGACAGGTCGCGCCACACGGGGTGGGAGGCGAGCTGCTGCTCAAAGCCGGCGACTGCCTTTTCCTCGCTCGCGCCCATCGTCGTCACGAGGATGATGTCGGGGTCGGCGGCAATGATGGCCTCAAGGCTCACGTCCTCGCCAAAGGCACGGTCGCGGTCGGCAATATTGCGCGCGCCCAAGTCGCGCAGCAGCGAGCCGGTCATGTTGTTTTCGCTGTTCTTGGCGCGCACGCCTCCGCTGAAGGCGCGCAGCAGCAGCACGGTGGGCGCGCGGACGGCGGCTTTTCTCCGCGCGTCCGCGATGATGCCGTCACAGCGCGCGCGCACGTCCGCGCCGTTCTTTCTATATAGGTCGGTGTTTCCCGTGATGTCCGTGCAGACGCGCAGCATCTGAAGGTAATCGTCAAAAGTCTCCAGGGAAAAGAAAGCGGACGCAATTCCCGCGCGCTCCAAAAGCGGCAGCAGTTTGCGGTGCCCCGCAATGTTCGCGCTCATGATGACAAAATCAACGCCCGCCGCAAGCAGCAGCTCGCCGTTCGGGCTCATCATCGCGCCGACGTTCTCCGCCGCGCGCACCACGCCCGCATCGTGCGCGGAAAAGCACGTCACGCCCCACCGCTCGTTCATCGCCCGCGCCTGCTCCGCGCTCATCGCGGGTGGCTCGATGAAGGCGTCGTTCGTGGCGCACGCGACCGTGCCGCCCGCCCGCTGCCACACGGCGGCAAGGCTTCCCTGCAAAACGGCGACTTTTTGGGGACGTTCGACGGAAACAGTGCGGTGCAGCGCGTCGGTAAAGGTGTACGCGCCGAGCGAGAACGGCATAAACAGGCTGAAAAACGCGGCAAGCGCGCGCATACGGTGAGCGGTCATAGCAAATCCATACATCGTGAATTCTTCTGTCGCAAAGCCCGGTAATCTGACTCTAACAGTGGCGGGACCGTGAGGTGCTTGCAACCTGCTTCCCCGTTGCCTTTCGGCAGCCTTGCGCGCCCATTCTAGCAGATTTTCCCCGCAAGGGGAAGCGCATTTCCCTTGTTTTTCCCGCGCGAAAAGAGTATCTTAAAAGATGATGAAAAACGCGCTTGTTTCCCCCGCCGCAGACCGTCTTACGCTTTCCTCTTCGCTCGACGCGGAGGCGTTCGGCAAAGTGAACCCCACGCCCCTGCTCGACGAACGCGGCTGGCTCGCCACGATTCCCGCAGCAACGGACGAGAACACCGTCACCTTTGCCGAATGGCGGTTCGACGGCACGCAGAGCGACCAGGACGGCATCGCGCTGTTTGCGGGCAGGTCGCCCGGAGACGGCAAGACGCTCTACCATATCTTTGCGGACGGCACGGATGAGGAGATTGCCCGTGCGGCAGTAGCGGTCTGCGCAGCGATTTCTGCGGCGCTCGCGCAGGGCATCGGCATGGAGGCGGTGGGCGCGGAAGGCATCGTCGTCTTTGCGCAGGCGGCACAGACACAGGTGCTCTTCCTGCCCGCCGAGCTGTTCGGGCGGTGCGCGAACAACGCGCGGGGGAGAACGGCGGACTTTTCGGACTTCTACGTCCACAAGGGGCTTTCGGGAACGGCCGCGCTGCTGTTCACACGTGCGGTGATTGCCTACCGCGCGCTGTGCGGGTCGCTCCCCTACCGCGAGCCTGACCTGTCCAAGCGGCAGGCTGACATCTTCGACGCGCGCTTCGTTCCCGTCTCCCTCATGCGCACGGACATCGACGCGACGCTCGCAAGCGCGATTGACAGCGGCCTTCAGCTGCGCGCCGAGCCGCGCGTCGTGCCGGGGGAGCGCCGCTACGTGAACGAAAAGGACGCGGAACGCCGCAAGCACATCCTCGCGGCGGCGGAACGGTTTTCGCCCGCGGCATTCGCGACCGCATGCCAAGCCGCACCCGTACAGCCCGACGACCTCGCGCGGCGGCGGCAGGCATTCGTCGCCCGGCAGACGGCGGACGTGCGGCGCAGGCGTTTCTTCCGCCGCAACCGCAGCACCCTCGCCCTCGCGGCCATCGCCGTCGCGCTTGCCGTGTGGGCAGTCGCCTCCTTCGAGCGGGAAAACCGCCGGCTGGCAACGAGCAAAGGCCTCACCTCCTGGGAGACGACGCAGGAACTGTACGCCACGATTCACCGCGCGAACGTGCCGCACTTGCAGGAAATCGCCAAGGGCAAAAAGACCAAGACGCTGCGCCAGATTGTGAGCGGATTCTACGTGACGAACCGCAGCCGCTACGCGATGAGCCAGGACGACGCGACCGTCAGCCCGGCGGAATGGCTCTACCTCAAGAACCAGACGAACTTCTGGCAGTACGGACTGACCAACCTGCGCATCGACGGCAGGGACGCGGACAGCTCGGTCGCCTACCCCGTGCGCGCGGACAAGCCGCAGCCGCTGGCGGCAGAGCCGGGCGTGACGCTCAAGAACGGCGCGACCGTGCGCCACACGGCGGAATACTTTTTGGTGAACAACGACGGCTCGGCGCGCATCAGCGCGAACAAGGTGACGGACACCGTGACGCTCACCTGGCGGCACGGCAGGTGGCTCGTGACGGACATCGCGAGCAAGAGCAAAAGCGGCTTCGTGTTCACCAAGGATTTCTACGCCGACTATCAGGCCGCGCTCGACGCGGCGGACGGCGACATCGAGCGAACCGCCGACATCCTGCGCGAGACCTACGAGTGGATTCCCACCGCCGCGGAACTGCGCGCGGGAAAAGCCTCGCTCGAACAGAAAATCGCCGCGCGCGCCTTCTAGCCTGCCCGCCGCGCAGTCTGACAAATTTACAAAAAATGTCAGATTGACAAAGCGGACGTTTCCCGCTACACTGGTCGTATCTTTTAGGTTGTCGAGGTTTTTATGGCACACGAATATAATCTGGAAAAACAGCACGCCAAGGGCAAGCTGCACGCGATTGAGCGCATCAACGCGCTGTGCGACAAGGGCAGCTTCATGGAAATCTACGCCGACGCGCGGCATCAGTGCGTCAACTTCGGCATGGAAAGCAAGGACATCCCCTACGACGGCGTAATCACGGGCTTCGGCACGGTCAACGGCAGGAAAGTCGCCGTCTACGCGCAGGACTTCACCGTGCAGGGCGGCTCGCTCGGCAAGGTGCACGGGCAGAAAATCGCGGAGCTGATTGCCAAGGCCATCGAAATCAAATGTCCCGTCATCGGCGTGAACGACTCGGGCGGCGCGCGCATCCAGGAAGGCGTGGACGCGCTGTGCGGCTACGGCGACATCTTCTACCAGAACGTGCGCGCCTCCGGCGTGATTCCGCAGATTTCCATCGTGGCAGGCCCCTGCGCGGGCGGCGCGGTCTACTCGCCGGGGCTGACCGACTTCATCTTCACCGTTGACAAAATCTCGCAGATGTACATCACCGGTCCCAAGGTCGTCAAGCAGGTCATGTTCATGGACATCACCGACGAGGACCTGGGCGGCGCGGCAATCCACAGCCAGAAGTCGGGCGTGGCGCACTTCCGCTGCGGCGACGAGGCCGAATGCTACGCGAAAGTGCGCGCGCTGCTCGGCTACATCCCGCACTTTTACGGCGACGAGCGCGACGCGGCGGAAAAGCCGAAGTACGACGAGAAGCACAAGGCGAAGCACATCGCGGCGATTCTGCCCGAAAGCAGCAACAAGGGCTACGACATCCGCGAGGTGATTGCCGACGTGGCCGACGACGACTCGTTCTTTGAAGTGACGGCGGAGTTCGCGCAGAACGCGGTCGTCGGCTTCGCACGGATTGAGGGGAACACCGTCGGCATCGTGGCGAACAACCCGGGCTTTTTGGGCGGCGTGCTCAACTGCGATGCCAGCGACAAAATCGCGCGGCACGTGCGCTTCTGCGACTGCTACAATATCCCGCTGCTCACCTTCGTGGACGTTCCCGGCTTCATTCCCGGCCCGCAGGAAGAGCAGAAAGGCATCATCCGCCACGGCGCGAAAGTGCTGTACGCCTACAGCGAGGCCTCCGTCCCCAAAGTGACGGTCATCACGCGCAAGGCCTACGGCGGCGCGTACATCGCGATGTGCTCAAAGCACCTCGGCGCGGATTTCGTCTACGCCTGGCCCAAGGCGGAAATCGCCGTCATGGGCGCGGAGGGCGCAATCGGCATCCTGTACGCAAAGGAATCCGACCCGAACGTGAAGGCGCAGAAAGGACAGGAATACCGGGAGACGTTTATGACACCGACAATAGCCGCCCAGCGCGACTACATCAGCGCCGTCATCGCCCCCGAAGAGACCCGCGCGCGCGTCGCGCAGAGCCTCGCGCTGCTTGCGACCAAGACGAGCAGCGACAAGCCCTGCCGCAAGCACGGGAACATCCCGCTGTAACCCCTGCCCCGCAACAGACACGCCGCTGGCAAAGACCGGCGGCGTTTTTTATATCTCTCTCCTCCGCGCGGCACTCGACTATTTTCGCACCTGACAGGTGCGAAGCAATACATTATTCCGCACCCGCTTGACATTTTTTTTGCGTTCGTATATAGTCTCAATTGCGGTGACCATAGTAAAGAGGAAATACCCGTTCCCATACCGAACACGGAAGTCAAGCTCTTTTACGTCGATGATACTGCTCACGCGGGAAAGTAGAAAGTTGCCGTATTTTGTTTCATATAACACGTCCGCCTTGCGCGGACGTTTTTTTGTGCGCGCGACAGTCCAGTGGTTGAGGCTCTCGAAACCATCGTTTTTTCACCCCTCATGCTCGCCCCGCGCGTACATGCCGAAGGGGTCGCTCCAGCGGCTGCCGTCGGTGTAGCGGATTTCGCGCAGGTACAGGAAATCAATCGTGTACGGCTCGTCGGGCAGGTCGGCAAGGAACGAATCGAGGCTGATAACGCACACGGTTTCCGTATTCGGCGGGATTTCTGCTTCCTGCGCGGCGACGACACTATTTGAGCCGTCAAAGGGATTGTTGCCGTCCGCGTCATAAAGCTGAAACGACACCGTAAACGCGCACATCGTCTTTTCCGTCTCGTTGCGGACAGCAACATACGCGCCCGCAAGGTCGTGGATGCCGCCGCGCGCCCCCACCTCCACGTGCGCGTCCGCAATGAGGTACGGACAGCCGAACGAACCGAGCGAGGCGCACCCCGTCAAACATACGAGCAACGCGCACAGAGCGCACGCCATCGTTTTTCCAGCCATAGCAAACTCCTTTCTCTATTTTTATCACATAATGCACACGAAGCCTAAAACGCTTACCCGCGCACGGATTCCGTCTCGCAGACGATGCGACCGTTACCCTGACGGTAGTAGACAAAGCGCGTGCCGTCCATGCGCCTGACCGCAGCGATGCGGGCGCGGACGGGCAGCGGTCTCTCTGCGGTGGTGTGTCGCGGGCGTACCAAGGGCAAGGCCTCGCCCGGCGCGAACAGCGTCGCATAATGGGCGAGCGTCCACAGCGGCGACGGCGCTTCATCCTGCCGTACCCCTGCGGCAAGGGTCAGCGACACGTCGCATCCGTTTATGCCACCGCGCACCGTGAATGCGGTCTCACACCAACCACGTCGCCCGGTCTGTTCAGCGCACCGTGCGAGCGCGATGCCGAGCGCGTCATGCCCGACGCACCACTGCACGGCAAGCGACCCGCCATCCGTCTGCTCACGCAAGACCACCGCACCGCAGGACGCGAGCGCGCTGTGCACGGCACACAGCACCTCAGCCGCACAAGCCGCGTCTTTTGCCGCAAGCGGCGGGCAAACTGGCACGCGCACGGTCATCTCAAAACTGCTCGTGCTGCCCGGGAACGAGACGGCGCAGGGATGGCAGGACGCAACGGACTCGGGGCGACAGCCGGTAACGGCAAGTGAGAACGCATTGTCCTGCCATGCCGCCGCCGTCAGCCTGCCGCCGCTGGTGACGACCGCCCGCAGCAAGGCGGCGACCGCGCGTTCCCCATTCATCTCCTTCATTTCTGCCTCCACGTGTTATAGGCGCAGAAATGCAAAAAATCCCAAAAAGGTCAGTATTTTCTAAAAAGTCGTCGGTTTTGTCTTGCATTCTGTCCGTCGGGGGCGGTACAATAGAGCGATGATTTGTCTGTGGCAGCAGGACGACGGCGTTTTTGTCCGCAAGGAACAGGGGGAAATCGACTCGAAACGGCGTGTCTGGGTGGATGCCCGCAACGTGACTGCCGACGAGATGCGCGAGCTGGAGGAGACCTACCGCATCGACCACGAGCAGATGCTCGACATCGTTGACCCCGACGAGCTTTCGCGCATCGAGAAGGACGACGACTGCGTGATTGCCATCCTGCGCCTGCCGGTGTTCCAGCCGAACATCACGCCGCAGTATTTTACCGCGCCCGTGGGCATCGTCATGGTTCCCGACAAAATCATCACGATTTGCTGGACGGACTGCGAGGTGCTCAAGGACATCTCGGCCAACCGCATCAAGGACCTGACGCTGAACGACTTTCCGGCCTTCATCATCAGGATTCTGAGCCGCGCGCACACGATGTTCCTGCGCTACCTCAAGGAGATTTACCGGCGCACCACGGGCATTCAGCAGGAATTGCAGGAGGCAGTCGCCAACAGCGAGCTCATTCAGCTGCTCAACATGGAAAAATCGCTCACCACCTTCGCCACGTCGCTGCGCTCCAACCAGCAGCTGCTTGAGAAAATCCGCAAGACCCGCATCCTCACGCTCGACGAGGACGACCGCGAGTGGCTGGACGACGTGGAAATCGACTCGCGGCAGGCAATGGAGATGGCGGACACGTACAGCACGATTACCGCCGGCACGATGGACGCGTTCGCGTCGGTCATCAGCAACAACATGAACATGGTGATGAAGCGGCTCACCGTGTTCTCCATCGCGCTCGCCATTCCCACGATTATCACCAGCTTCATGGGCATGAACATCCGCCTGCCCTGGGGGAACGCGGCGAGCTGGACGGGCGCGGTCGCCATCACGGTGCTGTGCGTCGTGAGCTTCGCGGTCGCATACGTCTTAATGGAAATCGCGCCTTTTAAGAAAAACAAACGCACACGGAGAAGCAAGAAATGAAGAGACTCGCATTGGCGGCGGCCTTCCTGCTCGCGGCGGCGGCAGTGTCCGCGCAGAAACGATTTAATCCCGTCGATGTCGTGCGGCTCGGTCCGACGGCACGCGGGGCGTATGACAGTTTCGTCATCGGCGAGGGCAGTCAGTCCTATCCCGCGCAGCGGTGGATGACGCCCTTCGCCATGAACCGCTACGAGACGACCTACGCGCTGTGGTACCTCATCCGCACGGACGCGGAGAAGCGCGGCTACGTCTTTATGAACCCGGGGCAGGAGGGGGCGAACGGGCGGCGCGGAGCCGCACCCACCGCAGACGGCCTGCACCACCCCGTCACGATGATTTCCTGGTACGACGCGGTGGTCTGGTGCAACGCCTTCAGCGAATTCTGCGGGCTGAAGCCGTGCTACACCTACCGGGGCGCGGTCATCAGGGACTCGAACGAAACCTCGTACCTAGACCTTGCGGACTGCGACTGGACGGCGAGCGGCTGGCGGCTTCCCACCGAGGCGGAATGGGAATATGCCGCGCGCAAGACCGCGAGCGGCTTTCAGGACGGCGGGCTGTGCAGCGGGCAGGTCGATTCGCGCGGGCGCAGCGACGCATCCGTACCAGAAGACGCGGTTGCATGGACAGCAAACAACGCGGACGGCACGCACATCGTCGGCACGGCGGGAACACCCTTTACGGACGACGCGCCGCCCGCCCCCGGCAGCGGCAATCCCAACGGCGCGGGGCTGTTCGACATGAGCGGCAACGTCCTCGAATTCTGCTGGGACTGGTACGGCACCTACATCGAAACCCCGCCGGAAAAACGCGCTATCGGGGCGATTTCGGGAAGCAACCGCGTGAGCCGGGGCGGCAGCTGGAGCGCGTACACTCCCTTCATCTACACGGGCGACCGCTACAACTACGACCCCAACGAATGCTACAATTATATGGGATTCCGCTTCTGCCGGACAGTACGATAATCCAGCAGTTTTACAACGTCCGCAGCTCCGCCTTGGTCACGCGCCAGCCTTCTGCGGTCTGCTCGCATTCCAGCCAGCCGTAGCGGCCTTCGGCAAGCGAGCCGGGATTGATGACCGTGGTCGTGCCGATGCGGTCAATGCCCGCGCCCTCGTGGATATGCCCGGTGACGACGGCAAGCGGCGCAGTCCGCTCGATGAAGGCGCGCAATCCCGCGCTTCCCACGTGAACACCATTAGGGAGTTTGTCGCATTCGGTGTCCTTGGGCGGGTTGTGCATGATGAGCAGCAGATTCGGCCAGTGCCCCTGCTCGTCCGCGCCTTCCTTTGCGTTTGCAACCACGGCAAAATCACCGACCAGCTCCTCCTCGTCGCGCTCGTAGGGGGTCGTGCCGGTAAAGCGCGAGCCGCCGCCGCTGCCCGCGAAGGCAAGCCCTTCGTAATAGGCGATGTTCCCCTGCACGCTCACGTCCGCTTCCTCAATCTGCGCAAGGAACGCGGGGTCGTCGCAGTTGCCGAGCACGGCAAATATCGTGTCATGCTTGGCGCAGAGTTTTTTCAGCACGGGCAACGCCGTTTCCGTGTGCTCAAAGCGGGCAAAATCCCCGCCGAACAGCACCGCGTCCGCCTGCGCAAAGGCATCGTCCAGTTTGTCCAGCGCGTCCGCCGCGCCGTGAATGTCGGAAAGTACCAAAAACCGCATAACGTCTCCTTATAGTTGTGCCATGACCGACCTGAGCGCGGCCATCTGCGCGCGCGTGCCAATCGTGATGCGCAGAAAATCCTCGATGCCCGCCGCAGAAAAATGGCGCACCAGAATGCCCGCCTCCCTGATTGCGCGGTAGGCTGCCTGCGCGTCCACGCCGTCCTTCCGCACGAAGACGAAATTCGTCTGGCTCGGCAGGACGAACCACCCGCGCGCGCGCAGGAACGCAGCGAACGACTCGCGCTCGCGGGCGACACGTTGCGCACAGCGGACGTAGTAGCCCGCGTCCTCGCAGGCGGCAATGCCCAGCCGCTGCGCCAGGACATCGACGGGAAAATGGTTGAGCGAATTCTTGACCGTCGTGATGTGCGCAATCAGCTCGGGCGAGGCGACCGCATAGCCGAGGCGCATTCCCGCAGCGCACAGGCTCTTGCTGAACGTGCGCACGATGACAAGGTTCTTGTGCCGGGCAAGCAGCGGAATGCAGCTTTCGCCGCCAAAGTCCACGTAGGCCTCGTCCACCACGAACACGCGATTGGAGGGGGCGGCGGCAATCATCGCGTCCACCTGCGCGCGCGTCAGGCCGATGCCCGTGGGCGCGTTGGGGTTGGCGAAGATGATGCTGCTGTCCGTCGCGTTCGCCGCGGCGAGCATGGCCGGCACGTCGAGCGACCAGTCGGCTTTGAGCGCGACGGCGTTCAGCGGGATGGCGTAGAAGCCCGCGTACACGGGATAGAAGCTGTACGTGTGCGCGGGCAGCACGAGCGGGCGGTCGCCGTCAAAAAAGGCATAGAACACGAAGCTCAGCACCTCGTCGCTGCCGTTGCCGCAGTAAACCATGTCGGGCGTGACGGCAAAAGGAATGCGGTCCTGCGCCGCCGGCGAACATGCCGCGCCGCTGCCGTTGCGCGCACCGCCATGCAGTTCCGTGCGGCACAGCACGCCGCCCGTCCTGTTGAGCAGTCCGGCGACGGCCGCCCGCAGTTCGTTCGAGTCCGGGTCGGGGTACAGACCGAGCCGTCCGGCATAGTCCCGCGCCGCGCGGGCAGCCGTCCGCAGCACGGCGGGCGACGGCGGATAGGGGTTTTCGTTCGCGTTGAGCTTGATGTAGTCCCGGTCCCTTGGCTGCTCGCCCGGCACGTAGGGATGCAGGTTCTTCATTCGTTCGGCTGTCATAGGCACAGTATAGCGCGCCGGACGAAAATAATCTACGTATGCAATACTTGTTCACACGCCCGTTTCATGGTAAAATAGCGTATGGCAACGAGCGCAAATATCCTTACCCTGCTCAGGCACTTTGCGGGAAAACAGGCAAGCGGTGTCGTCGAATACGGCGAATTCATGGAATATCTGAAACGCTATGCGGAGCATCATCTTGACGAACAGCCCGCGCTCGCCGCCTATGCGACCGACCCCGCGCTGCCCTTGCGCACGGAAATAGGAAAACTGGCGGAAAGCCGTCAAATCATGCTTTTTGACACGGAGTCGGGTACGCAGACCATCGCGGTCATGCCGTACTTCACCGAGCAGTTTGCCGAACGCTACAAGGAACTGGAACTAAACCCGACCTTGCCTTTCCCCTCGCTCACCGACCTGCCCAAAAACGTGCCGCAGGAAATCGTCTCGCGCAAAGACGCGGCGGAACAGCTGTACAAGCTGCTCGACCAAGAGGAAGTCCACGACCGCAGGCTTTACGCGCTGTCGCTCCCCAACGATATGCCCGCTATACTGCTGCCTTCGTCCGTCCACGCGACCACGCTCATCGCGGCAAGCCTGGCGAAAATCCGCCTCGTGCTCTCAAAGGGCGACTATCACGACTTCTTCCTTAAAAAGATGACCATATCGAACCCGGGGCGGGAACTGTCGGCAAAAAAATTCTTCAATAAGTTTGCCGACCAACCCGATATGGGCATGGAGTTGTTGCAGGACTCGGGCGAGTTGTTCTATCTGTGGAATCAGCTCTGCTATTTCGTGCGGCAGGACTTCGAGAAAATCAAAGACTACTCGATTGACGACATCACGCGCTTGCAGGCGCTGACGATTATCGAGATTGCGACAAACTACTATAAGAGCAAGGCACAGGAGAACGACAAGAAAACCGCCGCGTTCATGCGGCTTGAGGAGCAACTGCGCAAGCCGCCCTATGCGTTCACGATTGAGACGATTCTCAGCTTCACCGACGCGCGCGGCGCGCCCTTGCTGACCTCCTACAGCGAAGAGGAACTGAAATCATGGATTCAGGAAAAATCGACGCAGGCAAACGGGAGCGAACTGCCCGAGCTGCTCATCTTTAAGACTGCCGACGGCGAACGGTATTTCATCTTTAAGAGCAAGGTGATGCCGCTCATCGTGCGCTTGTGCACCGACGCGCGCTTTACCGTCCGCGACACCATCGCCAAGCACTGGGACACCGTTCTGCGCGAGTACCAGACGCTGCCCGAAATGAAAAATCAGGCAGAATTTGAAGACCGCGTGGCGGAGGAACTCCTTGCGCAGTCGCCGATTTTGTACGCGCTCCTGCGTTCGAGTTTTCTGCCGATTGTGGCGGGCGAACACACCGAGGAAACGGAAACGCGGATGATGCTGTACGAAAACGGCAATCTCATCCCCTACAGCGAGCTGCTGCTGCTGAACCGCAACGAACTGTATGCCAACGCGCGGATGCTGCTGCCGTTCTGGTACACCACGCCGTTCATTTCATGGATTGCCAAACTGCTTTTCGGACCGCCCAAGAAGAAAAACACCACAAAGCAGCGGAGCGCGGTCGAGCAGTACCACGAAGACGAAGAGGCGAAACGAAAGCAGGACGCAGCGGCGGCGGAGATTGCGCGGAATCCGAACGTGAGCAAGAAAGTTGCCCTGCGCGATGCCGCCCGCGATGCAGAGCAGGAACTGGTGCCGGCCTCATCCACGTTAGACCGCGAACTGGAATCGTACCTTAGCCAATGGAACCAACTGCTCGGCAAGGAAAGCAACGCCAATCTGACCGAGGATGTCAACGTGCTCATCCGCGACTACGTGCGCAAGACCTCGCGCTCGTTCAAGACGACTTCGCTCACGCTCGACCGCATCAAGAGCATGGCGGAAACCATCGTCGCCGCGCCGGGACTGCAAAAAATCAAAGACCACGACGCGCTGTTCATGTACGCGCAGTTGTACATCATCAAACTGATAAAAAATATCCCCATGTAGCATTTTTTTTCGGCAAAAATGTGCATTTTTTGCATTTCAGCGCATATAAAGAGATGCGGGCATATACCCGCATGATTCTTGTTCCGGCCGGAACGAACGGAGATATGCGTATGAATGGAATGAACCAAATTATCCTGGAAGGGAACGTCGTCCGAACGCCCCTTGTAAAAGACACGCCGAACGGAAACCGCGTGTGTACGCTGCCGATTGCCGTCAACCGCTCCTACAAAGGACGCGACGGCTCTGAAATCAACGAGGTGGGCTACTACGACGTGGAGGCATGGGGCGAAAAACTTTCCAACAGCATTGAGAAATGCGGATGGAAAGGACGCGGCGTGCGCGTAATCGGCAGGCTCAAGCAGAGCCGCTGGCGCAACAACGACGGCAAGGCGATGAGCAAAATATTCATCGTGGCGGAACACCTCGAATTCAAGCCTACCCGCAGAAAAACCGATGAAAGCGCGGATTCAGCGAACGAAGCGCTGCCGATTGTGAGCAGGCGCGAAGATGACGTTGACGCGGAAATCGCGAATCTGCAAGAAGCGGCATCAGGCCTGCGCGCCGAACAGGAAGCGGGCGAAGCCGTCTTCTGACGATTGCGCGGAACAAACGGTTGTGGGCAAGCACGGGCGTTCTATACGCTCGCGCTTGCCTATCTGCGCCGTCCGTTTCCCTTTGTGTTGCCACGCTTTGCAAAACGGTTCTGTCGTTCGGCGCGTTTTTTGCCACCGTGCGCGTATTGTGCCGACCGTTCG
>JAFLSP010000014.1:17515-21089 GCA_022510885.1 Treponema sp.
GTTCTGTCGTTCGGCGCGTTTTTTGCCACCGTGCGCGTATTGTGCCGACCGTTCGGCGGCGCGTTCGTTGCTCGCTTGGTACGCTTCCATGCGTTCTGGACTGTAGAAGCCATCTTTCCAGTTGAAGCGCGAGGTTTCGGGTACGGGCAGTTTTTTGAGCATCGCCGACTTCACCAGCTTAAGCTCGCCCCTGCTCACCTTGGTCTTGGAAAAATCGATGAGCACCCGGTGGAAGCCCTCGTGGTCAAGCATCTCGATTTTGTCCACAATAGAAAACGGAGCCTCGGGCATGACGAACGAGCCGTCGGGCGTGGAGTTCACCTTGAATTCCATGTTCTCTTTGTCGGTAAAATACGTGAAATCGTAACTCTTGGGCAATTTGAAGCGCATACGGAACAGCGTGGGATAGGCGTAGGTCGTCACGAGCACGCGGTCGCGCACGTTTTTCTCGAACGTCGCCTGCAAATTGGTATATGAATTCTCAATCGGCGTGATAAATGCGCCGATATTCTGATTCTCCAGCCAGCTGACCGCCCAGCGGTTAAAGGTGTACAAATACGGTCCGGCGATGACGTTCACGTTCTTGCCGCGAAGCAACGCAATGTGCGCGAGATTGTTCGCCACAAACGTTGTGAAGCCTTCGTCAATGCACTGCTCAAGCGTGGCGGCGAGCTCATCCTCGCTTGCGGCAGGGCAGTACGGGTCAAGCGCAATGATAATCTGCTTTTTGGAAAACGGCAACGCCATCTTAAGCGTGAGCAAGTCCACCTTGGTCTCAAAGTTCAGCTCAATGATGACGCGGACGGGATGCTGTGACTGCACGGCAAACATATCGCTCACCGTCGAGACCTGCATATACAGCCCTTCGGGAAAATACGACAGCTCGTTTTTTTCGACCGGCGTTATATCGAGCACGGGGAGTTTTTCCGCGCCCGGCTGACGGCGGAAGCGTCCGATGTCGCCCGGCAACACGCGCGCATACCGTTTTGACATCGCCTTGGTCTGGAGCAAGTACACGGAATCACCGCGCGAAAATCCTGCGGGAATATCAATCCAGCGGCTGCCTTTGTCATCGGTCTGCACGACGCGCACTTTGTGGCTTACGCGCCCGCTGTCGTCCTTGCGGTGCAGACGAATGGAATCACCCGCCTCCGGCTCATACGACCCGCCGACAAGATGCGCCATGCGCACGGGCGAACCTTCTCCGTCCGCATCATACGCGCGCGCTTCGCCGCTTTGGACGTTTTCTATCACGCCCAAATAAATGCCCGTGCCGCCCGCCTGCTTGGGATTCAAAATGGCATCGCCCGCACGCTCCACGCCTTCGCTGCTGCTCTTAAAGCCGAACCAGTAGTTCGTCTTTGCGCGCGCAAAGTCAGTGGCGAGCATACGTTTTGCGGCGGCAATCGCGCCTTTTTTGTCCTCCTGCCAGTGGTCCATCACATAGCGGTAGGCGGCAACAACCGAACCGACGTACTCCGCGCTCTTCATGCGCCCCTCAATCTTGAACGACTCCACGCCCAGCTGCATGAGGTCGGGAACGTGGTCAATCAGCTGCAAGTCCGAGGGCGAAAAATAGTAGCCCTGCTCCGCACCGTCCCCCAGTTCCGCCGTGTAGAAGCGGCGACAGGCCTGCGTGCACATCCCGCGGTTGGCGGACTTGCCGCCCAAAAAACTGGAGAACAGGCACAGCCCGCTCTCGCTCACGCACAGCGCGCCGTGCACGAACACTTCCAGTTCCGCATTCGTCCGCGCCTTTATCGCCTTGATTTCGTCCTTGCCCAGTTCGCGGGCGACGACGACGCGCTTTAATCCTTCCCGCGCGAGCAGATTCACGCCCGCCGCGCTCGCCACGTTCATCTGCGTGGAGCCGTGCAGCGCAAGTCCGGGGAAGAATTCCTGGCACATCCGCACCACGCCGAAATCCTGCACGATAATCCCGTCCGGCCCGACCCTGTTCAGGTAGGCAAGGAAACGGTAGAGCCGCTCGGCCTCGCGCTCCTCGCTCACGGTGTTGACGGTCACATAGATTTTTTTGCCCTGCCGGTGCAGCGAATGCACCGCGCCCTCAAACTGATTCCACGCAAAGTTGGACGAGCGCAGGCGCGCGTTAAAACTTTTTAGCCCCAGATACACCGCGTCCGCGCCCTCGCCAATCGCGGCATCCAACGCCTCCGGGCTTCCGGCGGGTGCCAATAATTCTGCCATGCAAGCAGTATAGCACAGAACGGCGGACATGGCTAGCAGAGTGAAATCCCCTCTTTGGGTAAATCACTCTGCTAAATGGAATGATGTCTATGGACGGTTATTTTTCTGTCCAGGACTTGCCGCCGCGAGCATCCAGTCTGCCTTGCCCGCTGTAACAGCCCGCGCCTCTCCCGCCGCATACGCCGCAACAACTTCCGCAATATTCTGCCGGGAAAGCGTCGTGGAAATCCCCATTTTATCAGAATTTGCTGCCGACGAACGCTCTGCACCACCTTGCCATACACCTGTAGAAACAGCTTTATTCGCAAGTGTTTTGTGCAATGTCCTAGACCATGCCTTATTTTCATCCTCCGACAACAAGACTGCATCCTGCATCGCGCCGCTTACGGTATCAACAATGACGACGACATCATTTTTCGTAAAATATCCCTCGTCGCTGCCGGCAACCCATAAATCGCGCGCCGCATTATTCGCGTCAGGGGATGCGGAAGATTGATTAAGCACAGTACCCCGTTCGTCCGTGTCGCCGTAGTAATTGCGCAGATGCACCGTAATGTACTCCCCCGTCTCCACCTCGATTGCAGGAAACTCGTAGCGGGTCTTGTTGCCATAATAGCCACCGTATAACTCCAAGCCACCCAAGTTTCCGCCCGCAAGCACATACATTTCCACGAATTCGGCTTTTCGCGATTTTACATCTGCACCCGAATGACCATGCCGCAATTCGCTCAATATTACGCGCGCAAGGTGGTCATTGTAGCCCGTAAACGGCAAGGCAAAGGCAAGCGTGTTGTTGTTTGTGTCCACAATAATACCTGACAACTCGTATTTCTCCCCGATTTCCGTAGGACGACCTAGTGTTATTTTTGCATTCCGTCTCGTTTCATCATACGTGATGGCAATATCCCGCGTAAACACATCCGATTCGCCCGCTTTTTTGCACGCAACATCCATGAGCGTTATCGGCTCATCACACGCAATAGCCAAAACAGAACACTGCGTAGTCCCAAACGACAAGATTTTCGGTGCGCTCCTGTCAAAAGCGACTACGGCAATCCCCTCATCCGTCAGCGTGCAAGAAAATGGTGCTACCACAAATAATACACCCGCCGCTAGTCCCGCGCAGAACAATGCATAGCGCAAGACCCCAAACACGTTCTTCACATATATCCGCATAAAAAGCCTCCGCTTTTTATATGCAAAGAAATTCACTTTTTTCACCATTTAAAAAAGAAAACTGAAAAAAAAAGCGGGAAATTTTCTTACTCGTAGCGGCAAGCCCGGGAAAGAGAACACGCGCCCGTAGGCGGATTTTCCGACCACTGCCGCCTTTTAGGTAAAAACTCACTGAGTTTGTTGCGAATTC
>JAFLSP010000140.1 GCA_022510885.1 Treponema sp.
GTGCAACGGCGGGTCGCGCGGTTCTGCGCTTTCGCGTCAGCGGAACGTGACGGAAGGCCGCTTGCCAAGCGCGGTGGCGGCTAGGCCTGTGCGGGAGCGGCGAGCTGCTTCTGCGTCAGGTCTTTCTTGCTCCGCGCGGCTATGGGCTGCTTTATAAGTTCGTAATATAATATGGACAGTCAAGGCTTCGGGAGTTCGTTGCAGAAAAAAGGTGCTTGCGCTATAATGGAGCAATCGGGGCGTGGCGGGGGCGACATGAAGGCAATCGAACTGGAAAAGGCATATAATCCCAAGGATTTTGAGGACCGCATCTACGCGGAATGGGCGGAGCAGGGGCATTTCCGCCCGCACAGCGACGCGGATTCCCCCGTGCACGGGCACAAAAAAGGCTCGGGCATCACGTACACGGTGGTCATCCCGCCGCCGAACGTGACGGGCGTGCTGCACATGGGGCACGCGCTCAACAACACCTTGCAGGACGTGGTGGTGCGCTACCACCGTATGCGCGGGGACAACACGCTGTGGGTTCCCGGCACCGACCACGCGGGCATCGCCACGCAGAACGTGGTGGAGCGCGCGCTCAAGAAAGAGGGCAAGAGCCGCAAGGACCTGGGGCGCGAGGCGTTTTTGGAGCGCACCTGGGCGGTAAAGGCCGACCACCACGCGCACATCGTCAGGCAGCAGAAGAAGCTCGGCAACAGCGTGGACTGGAGCCGCGAGCGATTCACGATGGACGAGGGGCTTTCCCGGGCGGTGCGCGACGTGTTCGTCACGCTGTACGAGCGCGGGCTGATGTACAAGGGGCAGTACCTCGTCAACTGGTGTCCGCGCTGCGGCACCGCGCTTGCGGACGACGAGGTTGACCACATCGACACGGCCGGCGCGATGTATCATCTCTACTATGAATTTGCCGACGGGAGCGGGAAAATCGAGGTCGCCACGACGCGCCCGGAGACCTTCTTCGGCGACACGGCGGTGGCGGTCAACCCGGACGACGAGCGGTACAAGCACCTCGTGGGCAAGACGCTCAAGCTGCCGCTCACGGGCAAGGAAATCCCGATTATCGCCGACAGCTACGTTGACAAGGAATTCGGGACGGGCATGGTCAAAATCACGCCCGCGCACGACCCCAACGACTGGGAGGTGGGCAAGCGGCACGGCCTCGAAATCGTCAACCTGCTGAACCCGGACGGCACGCTCAACGAGAACGTGCCGGAGAAGTACCGCGGGCTTTCCTGTGAGAAGGCGCGCGCGCTCGTGGTGGCGGACCTGGAGGCGGCGGGGCTGTTCAAGGGCGAGGAGAAGCTGACGCATTCGGTGGGTCACTGCTACCGCTGCAAGACGGTGGTCGAGCCGTACCTGAGCTTCCAGTGGTTCGTGAGGATGCGCCCGCTTGCCGACAAGGCGCTCAAGGCGTGGCGCGACGGCGACATCGTGTTCTATCCGAGGAAGTGGGAGAACACCTACGCGCACTGGATGGAGAACATCCGCGACTGGTGCATCAGCCGGCAGCTGTGGTGGGGGCACCGCATTCCCGTGTGGTACTGCAAGGACTGCGGCGAGACGGTGGCGGCGCGCGAGGACCCGGCGAAATGCCCGAAGTGCGGCGCGGGCGCGGACAGGCTGGAGCAGGACCCGGACGTGCTGGACACCTGGTTCAGTTCGTGGCTGTGGCCGTTCAGCACGCTCGGCTGGCCGGAGCAGACCGCCGACGTGGCGGCGTTCTACCCGACCTCCGCGCTCGTGACCGCCTACGACATCATCTTCTTCTGGGTGAGCCGCATGGTCATGGCGGGGCTTGAGTTCACGGGCAAGGCGCCGTTCCACGACATCTACATCCACGGCCTGGTGCGCGACAAGCAGGGGCGCAAGATGTCCAAGTCGCTCGGCAACGGCATTGACCCGCTGGACGTCATCGAGCAGTACGGCTCGGACGCGCTCAAGTTCACGCTGTCGTTCCTGTGCGCGCAGGGGCAGGACATTCTGATTGACAACGAGAGCTTCAAGATGGGCAGCCGCTTCTGCAACAAGGTGTGGAACGCGAGCCGCTACATTCTGGGCAACCTTGAGGGGCGCACGCTCATCCCCGTGGCGGACGGCGACCTGACCGAGCTTGACCGCTGGGTGTACGCCGCGCTGGACAAGGCGGTGCGCGACGCGCGTTCCGCGCTGGACGGCTACCGCTACAACGACGCGGCGAGCGCGGTCTACGAGTTCTTTTGGAACGGCTTCTGCGACTGGTACGTGGAGGCAACCAAACTTTCGTTCAGGAACGGCGACGAGCGCGAGAAAGACCGCGCGGTCTCCGTCCTGCTGAACGTGCTGGAGGAGTCGCTGCGCCTGCTGCACCCGTTCATTCCGTTCGTGACCGAGGAGATTTACGGCAAGCTGCCGCTCGCGCTCATCGTGGACAACCGCAGGCAGGCGGGCGCGCAGCGCGTCCTGCCGAACGACGAGCATACCTCGCTGCTGGTGAACGCGCCGTATCCTGTCGCGCGCGACGACCGCGCGGACGAGACGGTCGCTTCCCGCTTTGCCGCCGTGCAGGACGTTGTTCGGGCGGTGCGCGGCCTGCGCAACGAGTGCGGCTTTGACCCGGCGGCGAAAATCCGCGTGGCGGTCAACATCGTTCCCGGGAGCGACGCGGAGGCGTGCCGCGAGAAGACGGAGATGATTTGCCTGCTCGCCGGGCTTTCCGCGGTTGACTTTGTGGACGCGAAGCCCGCCTCGTCAATCGGTACGGTGGGCACGGGATTCGAGGCCTTCATCCTGATTGACGAGACGGTGAACCGGGAGCAGCTGCTCGCGCGGTTCCGCAAGGACCTGGAGAAGACGGGTGCCGAGGCCGCGCGCACGGAAGCAAAACTGAACGGCAAGTTCGCCGAGCACGCGCCCGCGGAGCTTGTCGCGGCGGAGCGCGAGAAGCTTGCGGAGGCACGGCGGCGCATGGCTACGTTGGAGTCGTACATCGCCGCGCTGTGACGGCGGCACGGAAGGAGGCACGTCATGGGAAAGTACGAGATGAAGACCGACAAGCCGGAGCGGATGGACCAGCAGCACATGCTCCAGCTCAAGAACATCCTCCTCGCGCCGTATATGCAGATAGCCACCTCGCTGATTGGCAAGACCCGGCGGGCGGGCGGCAACATGTTCCGCCACCAGCTGGACACGATGACCATCCTCATCGACTACGGCTACATCGACGGCATCCTGCTCAAGGCGAGCGTGATTCACGACGTGGTGGAGGATATTCCCGGATTCGACCAGGACATCATCAGGTCGTGCGACGAGGAGGGGAGCGCGGTGCTCGACCTCGTGCTTGAGGTGACCAAGCGCGACGGCGAGCAGAAGAACCAGTTTCTGCGCCGCATCATCGAGACGGGCAGCCACAAGGCGAAGGTCCTCAAGTGCGCCGACCGCATCAGCAACATGATTTCGCTCGGATTCGTCACCGACGAGAAGTTCATCGAGCGCTACTGCGACGAGACCGAGTTCTTCATCTTCCCGATTGCGCTGGAGGTTGACTACAACATGTACCAGGAGCTGATTCAGCTGGTGATGACGCGGCGGCAGGTGCTCGTGGAAAACGGCTACTTTGACCGCCGGAAAACCGAAAATCCTATTGCTTGAAGTGCCGAAATGCGCTATTCTAATAGAAACTTTTGAACAGTGCCGTCTGCGGACGGTTAGAGGAGTTATCAATGGCAGATGTAAGAGTTGCTATCAACGGTTTTGGCCGCATTGGCCGCCTGGCGTTCCGCCAGATGTTCGACGCGAAGGGCTATGAGGTTGTCGCCATCAACGACTTGACCAGCCCCAAGATGCTCGCGCACCTCTTGAAGTACGACACCGCGCAGGGCGGATACGCCGGACGCTTCGGCGAGGGCAAGCACACCGTTGAATCACATGACGGCGAGGGCGAGGACAACTACATCGTCGTGGACGGAAAGAAAATCGTCATCTACAAGATGCCGAACGCCGCCGACCTTCCCTGGGGAAAAATCGGCGTGGACGTGGTGCTTGAGTGCACCGGCTTCTACGTCTCAAAGGAGAAGAGCCAGGCGCACATCACGGCCGGCGCGA
>JAFLSP010000141.1 GCA_022510885.1 Treponema sp.
ATGTCGAAGCGCATCCGGTCGCGCGTCAGCTCGGCGGCGGGGAATACCGCGCGCGCCTGTTGCAGGATGACGTCCAGCTCGCGGTCGGTGTAGCGCGGGCTGTAGTGAATCATCGCCATGCGCCGCACGCCCGCGTCGCGCGCTATCGTCCCTGCCTGCCGCGCGGTCATGTGCTTCTTCTCCCGCGCCTGGTCGGCAAGGTCGTCGGCGAACATCCCCTCGCAGATGAGCAGGTCGGAGCCGCGCACCTCCTTCGCGATTGAGGGCAGGTACTGCGTGTCCGTCACGAAGCTGAACTTGCGCCCGCTGCGCTTCGCGCCGAGCACCTGCTCGGGCGTGACGGTCGAGCCGTCGGCGGCGGTCACGCTCTCCCCGTGCTGCAAGCGTCCCCACAGCGGGCCGCGCGGAACGCCGAGCGCGGCCGCCTTCTCGGGGCTGAACTCGCCGGGACGGTCAAGCTCCTCAAGCGCGTAGCCCACGCAGGTCTTGGTGTGCGACAGCGGGAACGCGCGGATGTAGAAGCCGTCGCCCTCGTGCACGACGCAGGGCGCGGTGATTTCCCGCACGACCACGGGATAGTTGATGTACATGTCGAGCACCTTGCGGCTCGTCTCGATGTACTCGGCGATTTTTGGCGGACCGTAGATGTACAGCGGCTCGGTGCGGTCAACCTGCGCGGACAGCATCATGATGCCCGGCAGCCCCGTCACGTGGTCGGCGTGCGTGTGCGAGACAAAAATCGCGTCGATTTTCTTCCACTTGAGGTTGAGCCGCCGCAGGCTCACCTGCGTGCCCTCCCCGCCGTCGAACAGGAACAGGTCGCCCTCGCGCCGCAGCAGCACCGACGTGAGGTGGCGGTACGGCAGGGGCATCATGCCCCCGCAGCCCAAGACGAACGCTTCCATATTCATGCTAGTTTCCTTTTGCCCAGGGGTCTTCCGTGCCGCCCGAGAGCAGCTCGCCCATGTTCACGCCGTAGCGCGAGCCGGTGCGGACGGTGCGCAGGTCGGGCGCGCGCAGGCGCACCTGCGCGGTCATCGGCCTTGGCGGCGGCGGGTCGAGCGCGGTGCGCGCGTCCTGCACCAGGCGGCGGACGGACGGCGAAAGCCCGTCGAGCGCGAGCGCGCGGTCGAGCAGTGATTTCTTCGCCGCTTTCTCGCCCTCGGCAAGCGCGCACGTCTCCTGATACAGGCGGACGGCCTGCGCGTCGCTCCCGCTCGTGCTGAACGAGGGATGCGGGTTCTCGATGAACCCCGTCCGCAGCTCGCCGCCGTCGAGCCACGATATTTGCAGATAGTCGAGCATCATGCCGTTGTGGTGCGCGGCGACAATCGTGTGCGCGGGAACCGCCGCGTCCGCATCCGAAAACTGCGCCGGGTCGTCCGAGAGCGCGCCGACGACGGGCCGTTCCTCAAGCAGCACGACGGGGCTTGCGTTGAGCACGACGAGTCCCTCGCGCGCCCAGCAGTCCGTTCCCCCGTCGGGAGAAAAGACGTGCACGAGGTCAGCCGTCTCCCCGCCGCCAATATCCGCGCCGCGCAGGACTTCCGCCGCAGAATACGGCGCGTCAGCGTCCGCGCTCAAGTAGGCGAGGACGGACGCTCCCTGCGCAAACGCGCCGCTTTCGGTCAGTCCGCCCGTCTCGTCCTGCGAGAACCGTTCCCCCGCAAGCACGACGGACGGAATGCTCGGCACGTGCGGCATGTCGCTGTTTTTCCGGCAGCCCGCCGCACAGAGCACGGCGGCGCAGAGCGCGATGCGGCGCAGCGTCCTCATCTAGACTTCCTGCTCCGTCATTTCCTTGTAGAATTCGGCGTAGTCCGCGCGTTTTGCCCCCGTAAAGGCGATTGCCGTGCGCGGGTGCTGGTTCAGCAGTCCCGTCACCAGGTACTGCAAGTCGTAGCCCCACTGCACGCCGTCCTTCTTCAGTTTGAGCATATAATCTTCAATAAATTTAATCACGGGATAGACGTGGTACTTGGGGTTGTGCAGGAAGCCGAGCAGGTTCTCCATGGCGCAGTTGCCCGCGCCGCGCCCCATGCCGTTGTACGTCGCGTCCAGCCAGTCCACGCCGTCGCCCACCGCCTCAATCGTGTTGGCGAACGCGAGCTGCTGGTTGTTGTGCGCGTGGATGCCGAGCGACTTGCCGTAGCGGTCGGCGTACTCCCGGTACATCGCGGCGATGCGCTGCATCTGCTCCGGGTAAACCGAGCCGAAGCTGTCCACGATGTAGATGGCGTCCACGGGCGACTTTCCGAGCATGTCGAGCGCGACGCGGACATCGCCCTCCTGCGCCGTGGAAATCGCCATGATGTTGCAGCTCACCTCGTAGCCCTTCTTCTTCGCGTCCTCAATCATCTCGACCGCGCCCGCAATCTGGTGCACGTAGCACGCCACGCGGATGAGGTCGAGCGGCGAGTCCGCGCGGGGGCGGATGTCATCCTTGTAGTCGCACCGCCCCACGTCCGCCATGGCCGCAAGTTTGATGCGCTTTTCCGCGTTGTCGCCGATGACCTTGACGATTGCCTCGTCGTCGCAGAACTTCCACACGCCGAATTTGTCCGCGTCGAACATCTTTTTTGACGCCTTGTAGCCCACCTCCATGTAGTCCACGCCCGCGTCAATGTTCGCGCGGTACAGGCTCCTGACGAAATCGTCCGTAAAATAGAAATCGTTGCACAAGCCGCCGTCGCGCAGCGTCGCGTCCACCACGCGAATCGACTCGCGGTAGCCAAGCAATGAAGAAATTTCTTTCATCTTGATTGTTCTCCTTTCTGTGATACGCCATTCTAGCGCATTCGTGTCTTTTTGGGAATAGCGGCCGTCACCGCCCGCGCAGGCGCTTCATCACCCGCTTGTGCCAGAACGCGCGCGCCCGCTCGCAGGCGGCGTAGAGGGCGTACCAGCGGCTCAGCGGGATGTCGTAGCTGCCGGGACGGTGGACTTCCGCGCCGCCCCAGCCCGTCTTGAACAGGTACAGCCCGTGCATGGGGTGCGCCGGGTCGTCCGTGGGCGGAATGCCGTAGAAGTCGTAGACGGTACAGCCGAACCGCTTTGCGTCGCAGATGGCCGTCCACTGCACGAGGTAGTTGGGCATGAGGTTGCGCTTCTCGTTGCCCGAGCAGCCGTACAGGTAGACCGCCTCCTCGCCCGCGCACAGCGTGATGATTGCCGCAAGGTCGTCGCCCTCATGCGATGCGACGTAGAGCGTCACGTTCGCCGTGCCGCCGCTTGCCGCGCCGCGCTCCAGCAGGTCGCGGTAGTAGCCGAGCGGGTGGATGCCGATGCCGTCGCGCGCGGCGGTCGTCTGGTAGAGCGCATAGAACGAATCGAGGTCGCGCGCGAAGCCGGGGCTGTCCGCCGTCACCGCGCGGACCGTCACGCCGTGCTTCTGCGCGTAGCGCACGTTGTACCGCCACTTGCTCTTCATTGCGGCAAGCAGCTCCTCCTCGCTTCTGGTGATGTCGAGCAGCACGCTGTCCGGCGGCTGCACGTCCACGCGCGACTTCCTGATGTCCGTGCGCGAGACCGCCGCCATGTCGCCGACGGAGGCATTGTACCCGTCGCGCTCCGCCACGGTCGCAAAGTCGAGCGGCAGGTCGTAGCGCGCGCAGAGCGTCCGCTTGGGGAGCAGGAACCGGATTTCCTCGGTGAAATACGCCAGCTGTTTGATATACGCGAGGTCTTTTCCCGCCGTGGGAGTCCTCACGCGGAAGTCCGGCGCGGGCGCCATGGGGATATATGCCAATGACACGGAGAACGGTCCCGCGCGGAACGTGCGGACAAGCACCGAGACATCGTTATGCGTGATATGCCGCCACCCGTGGGCGCACTTGAACTGCACCCAAAAGTCGCTCTGCTGAAAATGCCGTGCCACGAATCAGCCGATTTCCGCGTTCACGGCGCGCCCGGTCACGAGCGGTTTTCCCGCGGCGAGCAGTTTCTTCC
>JAFLSP010000142.1 GCA_022510885.1 Treponema sp.
CTACGCCCGCGCAAGCCCCGCCCGCCTTGCCTCCTCGGCGACGGCTTTTGCGACGGTCTGCGCCACGCGCTCATCGAACGCGCCGGGGATAATCATGTCGGGGGAAAGCTCCGCGTCGCTCACCAGGCTTGCAAGCCCGCGCGCGGCGGCGATTTTCATCTCCTCGGTGATTTTGCTCGCGCGGCAGTCGAGCGCGCCGCGGAACAGGCCCGGGAACGCGAGGATGTTGTTGATTTGGTTGGGGTAGTCGCTGCGTCCCGTGCCGACGATGTACGCGCCCGCCGCCTTCGCCTTCTCGTAGGTGATTTCAGGCTCGGGGTTCGCCATGGCAAAGACGACCGACTTCTCCGCCATGGACGCGACCATCTCCCCGCTCACGAGGTTCGGGGCGGATACGCCCACGAAGATGTCCGCGCCCTTCATCGCCTCGCCCATCGTCATGCGCCTGCCGTCGGGGTTGGTGATTTCCGTCAGCTCGCGCGTCAGAAAATCGTACCGCTCGTAGTCTTCCTTTATTATGATTCCGTTGATGTTGAAGCCGTAAATCCGCCCGATTCCGAGCCGGTGCAGCATACGGATAATCGAGCTGCCCGCCGCGCCCGTCCCCGAGACGACGAGCGTGCAGTCCTGCGCCCGCTTGCCCGTCAGCCTGAGCGCGTTCATCACCGCCGCCGTCACCACAATCGCCGTGCCGTGCTGGTCGTCGTGGAACACGGGGATGTCCAGCTCCTTGATGAGCGCGCGCTCAATCTCCACGCAGCGCGGCGCGGAGATGTCCTCCAGGTTGATGCCGCCGAACGTGGGCGCAATCTGCTTGCAGAAGCGGATGATTTCCTGCGGGTCCTTGGTGTCGATGCAGAGCGGAACCGCGTCCACGCCCGCGAATTTCTTGAACAGCGCGCACTTGCCCTCCATGACAGGCAGCCCCGCCGCCGGCCCGATGTCGCCCAGACCGAGCACCGCCGTCCCGTCCGAGACGACCGCAATCGTGTTGCCTTTCCACGTGTACCTGTACACGTCGTCCGGATTCTTGTGGATGGCGCGGCACGGCTCGGCCACTCCCGGCGTGTATGCGAGCGACAGGTCGTCGCGCGTGGCAAGAGCCATTTTCAGCTCGGTAGAGACTTTCCCCCGCCACGCGGCGTGTTTTTCCAATGCTTTTTCGTAGATGGTCGCCATAATGGGAACAGTATATCACACTTACTCGTCAACGGGAAGCAAGTCTATAATACCCCCCCCCATGTCATTTACCGTCTCTTCCTCAATAGGCGTCAACTCGATGACTTCCCCCTCGTCCTGTATCTCGTCATCCGCCGTCGAGACAAAATCCTTCGCGTTGGTGCGCTTGGCGACCACAATCGTAATGTCGTCGTCAACCGGCCGCCCCTTGGTGAACGCGGTGTGCTGCTTGATGATGCTCTTAATCAGGTCGTTTGCGGAAAGCGTGTTGTTCTCTTTAATAAGTTGCTTGACGCGCTCCGCGCCGAACTGCTCAGACTTCGTGTTCATCGCCTCGGTCAGCCCGTCAGTATAGCAGATGAGCACGTCGCCTTCCGCCATCACAAAGTCGGACTTGGCGAACGAAATGTCGATGCCGTCCATACCGATTGCGCCGTAGTATTTCTTGCCGGAGTTGCCGCGCAGCTCAAAGACCTCGTTGTCCTGCGCGCTGAACTTGAGCGGGTACGGATGCCCCGCGTTGCCCAGCTCCACCCGGTACGTGCCGGTCTTCTCGTCGGTCACAAAGCGGCACAGGATGCCCGTCAAATAATTGTCGATGTCGCCCTTTTCGTTCAATATAATATTGTTGATGCGGTTGAGGATGCTGTCAACCGGCTCATCGGTGATGAAGCCGCGCTGGAACGCCCGCGAGATGATGTTCTTGGAAAGCATCGCCACAAGGCTCGCCGAAATGCCGTGCCCCGAAACGTCAAAAAGCGCAAGCCCGTTCAGCATGTCCTTCTCGGTGTAGTAGTCGTACAAGTCGCCCGAGACAATCGCCGACGGACTGTAATACACCGAGATGTCCCATCCGCAGAACTGGCGGTTCGGCTGCGGCAGGAAGCGCTGCTGCACGAGCGACGCCATCTGCAAGTCCATGTCCGCCCGGAACTTCTCGTCCTCAAGATGCCCGTTCACCTGCGCAAGCTCCCGGTTCACCTTGTACAAGTCCTGCGTGCGGTGGTCAACCTCCTCCTGCAAGTGGTCGGTCAGCCGCTCGTTGTCCTTGTAAATCTGCGAGAAGCGCGAAATCAGAATGAGCAGGAAGCCCAGGAGGGACAGCTGCCAGCCGAACAGCGCGCAAATCGGATACACCTGCGTATTGTCATGCAGCCGGAGCAACAGGTCAATGACGGCGGCGATTATCTGCGGCAGAAAAAGCATGCTGAATTCAATCGCCCGCTTGTGCGAGTGCGAGTACGACAGGCTCCGTATCAGCGGCACAACGGACGTGAGCGCCTGCACCACCGAAAGCGCGAGCATGAACGGCACGACGGCGGTCAGCGCGGAATAGGAAGGCATAGCCAGCGTCACCGCCACCTGCACCGCGACAATCGCGATGCGCGCAATCTCCATCGGACGCGAAAGCGAAGTCCGCAGGTAATGCAGCGTGAACGACGACGTGAAATACCCGATGACATATATCGGCACCCACAGCGTACATTTGATGAACAGCAGATACGGAATCCACCCGTTGCGGTACACCGGCAGCTCCGTGGCGAAGAACTGCACCAGGAACACGAGCGTGAACACGTTTATCAGCGCAAAGTCAAAGTATTCCTTGAACCGCGGCAACTTGAGATAGAACGTCAGATAGAGGATGAACGCGAAGAACTGGATGCCCACCAAGAAAATGTAGACGCGCGTGTGATAAAAATTGAGCACCTCGTACAGCGAATAGGCATAGCGGTACGGCATGATGACCGCGCGCGAAGAAACGCCGCCGCGCCCCTGAATGTACACCTTGGCGAGAATCGTATTCTTCCCGTACTGGTTGAGCACGTTCACCGGAAAACTGTAAAACTGCACCTCATGCAGCGTGGACTTCTCATGCGGCGGGAATTCACCATACTTTGAGATGTACATATTGTTGCAGTACAGCTGGGCGGCAAAGCCCAGCTGCGGCATGACAAGACCGAGCTGCTGCCCCTTGAACTGCGGCGGCAGCTCGAATTCCGCGCGAACCCACACGTAGTGCGAGCCTTTTCCCAGCACGTTGCTCAGATTGGAGATGGAAGCATCGTCCAGCTTCTTGAACAAATCGGCGTTGCGCAACGCATCGCCCACCTTTGAATTCGCCGTTGCTTCCCAGTAATGATAGGTATCGCCGATGTACAGCCGGTGCGCCCGTTTGTTTTCGCATGAAAAGAAAAGCACCGCCGCAAGCAGAGAAAGAATCAGTGTGTTCACCGTACACTTCGACATACTTATAATAGTATACCACAAAAACGGACTTTTAGGAACGACAAACCGCACCCCTCCGAGCAAAAATCGCCGAATTCCGCACATTTTTGTGGACTTTCTCCCAAAACCGTATACAAAAGTAACAAACACGAGAATCCTTGATTCTGAACTGGAGTTACCTATGGCACTGAACAAATCAAAAGACCGCCTGCTGTACCTGATTGGCATGGCAGCCACCTTTATCGGACTGCTCATCCCCTACGTCCGCACGGATGAAGGCAGCGTGCTGAACATCATCTCCGGCGCGAGTTTCCAGCACCCGCTCGCCGCAAAAACAGCATAACGATTCTCGGACAAACGGGCTGCGCTCTTGACGGAGGGCGGCCTTTTTTGCTATGATAGACGCATTCGGGGGCGTAGCTCACCTGGCTAGAGCGTTTGAATGGCATTCAAAAGGTAGTCGGTTCAAGTCCGATCGTCTCCAAAGACTTCCGCAACTGCGCGGAAGTCTTTTTTGTTCCCG
>JAFLSP010000143.1 GCA_022510885.1 Treponema sp.
AATTTCCCTGCAAACGTACAGACTTTAAAAAGAAAAATCGTTATACTTTATGTCAGTATATCCCGAAAGGAGAATTTTTGATGAGTGAAGAGCTGACTGAACCTCAGAAAGAAATCAATGGATTGGTAGAAAAGGCGCAGAAAGCGCTGGAAGAATATGCCAATTACGACCAGGAAAAAATTGACTACATCGTGGCAAAGGCGAGCATTGCGGCGCTTGACCAGCACGGCTCGCTGGCGAAACTTGCCGTGGAAGAGACGAAACGCGGCGTCCTTGAGGACAAGGCGACCAAAAACCTGTTTGCCTGCGAGTATGTCGTGAACAATATGCGCCACCTCAAGACGGTGGGCGTGGTTGAGGACGACGACGTGACGGGCATCATCAAGATTGCCGAGCCGGTCGGCGTGGTGGCGGGCCTTACGCCGGTCACGAACCCCACCTCAACGGCAATCTTCAAGTCGCTCATCTGCTTGAAAACGCGCAACCCGATTATCTTCTCGTTCCACCCGAGCGCAATCAAATGCTCCATTGCGGCGGCAAAGGTCGTGTACGACGCGGCGGTCGCGGCGGGCGCGCCCAAAAACTGCATCCAGTGGATTGAGGACCCGTCCTTGGAGAAAACCGACCTGCTGATGAAGAACGACGGCGTTGCGACCATCCTCGCGACGGGCGGCAACGCGATGGTGCGCGCGGCGTATTCCTGCGGCAAGCCGGCACTGGGCGTGGGCGCGGGCAACGTTCCCGCCTACGTCGAAAAGTCCTGCAACCTCAAGCAGGCTATCAACGACATCGTGATGTCAAAGGCCTTTGACAACGGCATGATTTGTGCCTCCGAGCAGGGCGCGATTATCGACAAGGAAATCTACAATGAGGCCATCAAGACCTTTAAGGATTACCGCGCCTATCTCTGTAACGAAAAAGAGAAGAAAATGCTCGAAAAATATATGTTCGGCGTGGACGGCGACCCGTCGGTCGCAAAGCTGAACGCGGTCGTGCCGGGCATGAATCCGGTCGTCCTTGCGAAGAACGCCGGCTTTGACGTTCCCGCGCGCACGAGCATCATCCTTGCCGAATGCAAGGAAGTGGGCGTGAACGAGCCGCTCACCCGCGAAAAGCTCTCCCCCGTCCTTGCCGTGCTCAAGGCGAGCAGCACCGACGACGGCCTGAAAAAGTCAAAGCAGTTCCTCGAATTCGGCGGACTGGGGCATTCGGCGGCAATCCACACCAACGACAAGGCACTCGCGGAGAAATTCGGCGACATCGTTCCCGCAATCCGCGTGATTTGGAACAGCCCCTCGACTTTCGGCGGCATCGGCAACGTGTACAACTCATTCATCCCGTCCCTCACGCTCGGCTGCGGCTCATACGGGCACAACTCGACCGACGACAACGTGAGCGCCGTGAACCTCTTGAACGTGAAGAAACTGGGAAGGAGACGCAACAATATGCAGTGGTTTAAGTTACCGTCAAAGATTTACTTTGAGCGCGATTCTATCGAATACCTGCACCAAATGCCGCGGATGCACAAGGCAATCATTGTCACCGACCGCTCCATGGTTGACCTCGGCTTCGTTGACAAGGTGACCGACCAGCTCAAACTGCGCTCCGAAGCCGTGCAGTACCAGCTGTTCTGCGACGTGGAGCCGGACCCCTCAATCCAGACCATCCGCAAGGGCGTGGAGCTGATGCGCACGTTCGCTCCCGACACGATTATCGCGCTCGGCGGCGGCTCGTCCATGGACGCGGCAAAAGGCATGTGGCTGTTCTACGAGAATCCCGAAGTCGATTTCAACGACCTCAAGCAGAAGTTCATGGACATCCGCAAGCGCGCGTTCCGCTATCCGCAGCTGGGCAAGAAGGCGAGCCTCGTCTGTATTCCCACCACGTCCGGCACCGGCTCGGAGGTTACGCCCTTCGCGGTCATCACCGACAAGGAAGAGCACAAGAAATATCCGCTGGCGGACTACGCGCTCACGCCGACCATCGCCATCATCGACCCGACGTTCACGCTGAGCCTGCCCAAGAAGATTATCGCGGACACCGGTATGGACGTGCTGACCCACGCGACCGAAGCCTACGTCTCCACCATGGCGAACGACTTTACCGACGGTCTGTGCATTCAGGCGATTAAGATGGTGTTCCAGTACCTTGAGCGCAGCTACAACAACGGTGCGGAGGACTACGAGGCGAAGGAAAAGATGCACAACGCTTCCTGCCTTGCGGGCATGGCGTTCGCAAACGCATTCCTGGGCATGAACCACTCGATGGCGCACAAAATCGGCGGCGAATTCCACGTGCCGCACGGACGCGCCAACGCAATCCTGCTGCCGTTCACGATTCGCTACAACGGCACGCAGCCGGACAAACTGAGCACCTGGCCCAAGTACAACTACTACAAAGCGCCCGAACGCTACGCGGAGCTTGCCCGCCTGCTCGGTCTGCCCGCAAAGACGACCGAAGAGGGCGTTGAGTCCTACGCAAAGGCATGCGGCGAACTGGCAATGCGCATCGGCATCCAGATGAACTTCCAGAGCCAGGGCTTGGACGAAAAAGAGTATCTTGCTTCCTTGGAAAAACTGGCGTTCCTTGCCTACGAAGACCAGTGTTCGCCGGTCAACCCGCGCGTTCCGCTGATTGAGGACATGAAGCAGATTCTGAAAGACGCATACTACACCACCGAGTTCTTCCCCAAATAAGCGAATATGCGCCATGACAGCCCCGCGACAGCGGGGCTGTTGTTTTTTGCGGATAGGTGCTATACTCTCCCATGCATTACGTAAAAACAATCCTGCGCTGGCCGCCCGCGCTGTTCATCTTCGGGTATAACTGGTATCTCTCCTCGCAAGAAACAATCGCACACATGCCGAGTTTTTGGAACGCGGACAAACTGGTGCACTGCGTGTGCTTCGCGGGGCTGGCCTTTTGGGTCGCGTTCGGCATCGGGACGCGGCTGCCGACGACATGGCGCATCGTGCTGCCGACGGCAATCGTGTCCGTGTGGGGCATCATCGACGAAATCCACCAGTCATTCACGCCAGGCAGGGAGACTTCCGCGCTTGACTGGTGCGCGGACACCGTTGGCGCGGTGATTGGCAGCATCGTGTTCTTTTACCTGTGCAAAGTGCTGTGCGCCCTGCGCGAAAGGCGGCACGAGCCGCGCGCATAAGTTAGCGCATGAACTGCACGCGCTCATCGTCGCGCAAAAAGACCCAAAATTTGCCGTACTGCGGAACGCGCGACTCATCCTGCGCCCACGTCCACCCGGTCGTCATCACTAAGAACCAGGTGCCAGCCGCGCCGTCCTGCACGTCGTCCGTTCCCGCCTCAAGCACTTTGACCGGCAGACCGCCCTCGTGGTTCAGCGTGACGAAACGCACCGCCTCCGCCGAAAAATCCGCCCGCGAGCGCAAAACGACTTCTCCCCACAGCCGATAATACGAATCGACCTGCACGGGCGGCCGCGCGAACGACGGAAGCACCAGCACGGACAAAAGCACGGCAAAAAACAAGCGCGTTTTCATGCTGATGATGGTAGCACAGTTCGCCGTCCGCGGCAACACGCTACTCCTTGATGAGGGCAGCACAAATGCGGCAGGTTCACCAATGGTGAACGGGACACAATCACCACTGGTAAATGGGATACAAACATCAGTGGTGATTGGGTCACAAACACCACTGGTGATTGGGATACAATTGCCACTGGTGAATGAGACACAAACACCAGTGATGCGCGTAGCAGACTTGCCAGTGCCAAATGCAGCCGAGTTCCCCGCGCCTCACGGATGTTCCCGTTGGGGATTGCCCTGCCGTTCGTCTTGATGATTTTTTTTCATCAAGACGAGATTTTTAGCGGGGATTTCAGCGAAAACTTGCTCAATATATGCTAGAATGACAGCATGACACAGAGGGAACAGGCAAAGACGGCGG
>JAFLSP010000144.1 GCA_022510885.1 Treponema sp.
ACGGCCTGATGGCAATCCCCAACTGCGTCTCGCTCATCGCCCTGAGCGGCATCGTCGCAAAAGAGGTCAAGGCGTACTTCAACAAGTATCCGACGCTGTGACGCTACGGCGCGAATCGACAAAAAGCCTGCGGAGAAACGCAGGCTTTTTGTTTCACCCCCGCTTCGGAAGTAGAGGGGTTTTCCCGCCCCAATTGTAAAAATTCCCGATACAGGCTATTATGCTTCCATGATTGCGATTCAGAACTATGCCGAGGTCGAGCCAGCGTTTTTTGACGGGCGCGACTTTGGCGGCTCGATAGATGTGGTCAAAGAGGTGCTTTCCGATGTCAGGAAGCGTGGCGACGCGGCGCTGGCCGAGTACGGCGCGAGGTTTGACCTGTCTGCGCCCGCGGCCCTTGAAATCCCGCAGTCCGAGCTGAAGGCGGCGGCGGAGAGACTGCGGCGCGAGAATCCCGCCCTGTACGACGCGCTGTGCTACAGCCGCGACCTCGCGCTCCGATTTGCCAAGCGTCAGCGCGATTCGTTTGATGACTTTGAGGTGGAGCTTGAGCCGGGTCTGTTCACGGGGCAAAAGACCATTCCCGTTGACCGCGCGGGCGTGTACGTTCCGGCGGGTCGCTTTCCGCTCGTGTCCACCGTGGTGATGACGGTCACTCCTGCGGTGGCGGCGGGCGTGGGGGAAATCGTGCTCTGCACGCCCCCGCGCGTCCACCCCGACGACCGCGCTGCGGCGGAAAAATCGGGACAGGGCGTTCCGGGCAAGCCGTTTGTGGGCGGCAAGCCCTACGCGGACGAGGGCATCATGGCGGCGGCGCACCTCTGCGGGGCGACTGCGGTGTTCGCGTGCGGCGGGGCGCAGGCAATCGGCGCGCTCGCGTTCGGCACGCAGTCCGTTCCGCGCGTGGACGTAATCGTGGGGCCGGGCAACAAGTTCGTCGCCGAGGCGAAGCGGCTCGTCTACGGCACGGTCGGCATCGACATGGTGGCAGGACCGACCGAAGTATTCATCATCGCGGACAAGACGGCGAACCCGGCATGGCTTGCGGCGGACCTGCTCGCGCAGGCGGAGCATGACGTGGTGGCTCAGCCCGTCATGGCGACCGATTCCCCCGAACTGGCGCAGGCGGTGGCGCAGGAGATTGAGCGGCAGCTCGCCTCCCTGCCGACCCGGGCGACCGCGCAGGAGAGCATCGCGCGCTGCGGGCGCATCATTCTGTGCGACTCGCTGGAGCAGGCGGCGGAAGTCGCCAACCGCAAGGCGCCCGAGCACCTGGAGCTGGCGATGGCGGACGGCGCGGAGCGCGACAGGATTGCCGCGCTCGTCCACAACTACGGCTCGCTGTTCGTCGGGCACGGCAGCGCGGAGGTGTTCGGCGACTACGCGGCGGGGCTGAACCACACCCTGCCCACGAGCGGGAGCGCGCGGTTCACGGGCGGCTTGAGCGTGCGGATGTTCCTCAAGACGGTGACGACGCTGCGCACGGCGGAAGGAAGCAGCGGGGCGGTCGCTTCGGCACGAGCCTCGGGCATTCTGGGCGACGCGGAGGGGCTTGCCGGTCATGCGCGGGCGGCAAGAATCAGGATTGAAGCGTAGGAGTTGGGCATGAAGATTTACAAGTTGGGCGAGGACGTGCTGCGCAAAAAGGCGCTGCCCGTCGCGCCGGAAGAAATCAACGATGAGATGCGCGCGCTGCTTGACGAGATGTTCGAGACGATGGCGGAGGCGGACGGCGTTGGGCTTGCCGCGCCGCAGGTCGGCATCTCAAAGCGGTTTTTCGTCATCGTCGCGGGCGACGACGTGCGGCGCGTCTTCATCAACCCGCAGATTGTCGCCACCAGCAGCGAGGTCTGCGACTACGAGGAAGGCTGCCTGTCGCTTCCGGGCATTTCCGAGGTCATCTCGCGCCCGGCAAAGGTCACCGTGCAGGCTTTTGACGAGCGCGGAAAGCCCTTCACCTTGGAGGCGGAGAAACTGCTCGCGCGCGTCATTCAGCATGAGTACGACCACCTGGACGGCATCGTCTACATCGACCGGGGCGACCCCGAATTCGCCGCGAAGACTGCCGAGCAGATGAACCGTCGGCTTGAGCGGGCGAAGAAAAAAGAGGCGGAGAAGGCCCGCAAGTCGGCGAGCATTGCGGCAAAACTGGCGGCGAAGCAGGCCAAGAAAGCGGAAAAAGCGTAGCGGATGCCGAGCCTGTTTGCCGCCTTGGCGAGTGCCGCCGCCCTGTTCGCGCTGTTCCTGGCGCAGAACGCGCTGTTCCTCACCACCAACGCGCTCGTCTACGTGTACGAGACGCTGACCGCCTGTGAGCTGCACCTGTCGCTGTGCCTGTTCTATTTTTCGCTGCGCTTTCTGCTGGCGCGCCGCCGCCGCGAATGCCCGCGCCTGTTCGTCGCCGTGTTCTCGCCCGCCGCCGTGTACAGCGCGGCGGTGCTTGCAGATGCGGACGTCAACGTGCTCACGATTGCCACCTCCTGCGTGTGCGGCGCGCTGGTCTTTGCGAGCGCCGTCTGCCTGATGCGGGCCTTCGCGCGGAAAGCCGCGCCCGCGGACCTTCCTTTTTCCGCCCGCGAGCGTGAGGTGGTCGCGCTCATCTTGCAGGGGAAGACGACGCAGGAGACTGCCGACGCGCTGTGCATTTCCCTTGCCACGGTCAAGACGCACTTGCAGCACGTCTACGAAAAGTCCGGCGTGCGCAACCGCGCGGAACTTGCGCGCTACATGGGCGAACGCCGCGCGCCGCAGGCCGACTGACCTTCCGCGCGACCCGTCCGTAAAAATCATCCGTTCCGCTGATGCCTTTTCCCGCAAAATCATCCGTTCTCCCGATACAGAACGCGGCGCAATCTGCTGATAATGGAAATGCGTCCGCGTCGTGCGGCGAAGGAGTTTTTATGCAGATGATTCGCAAGTCGCTGCCCTTTGTGGCGGTGCTCGTCCTGCTCGTGGGTTCGGTGGCGGTCGCGCGCGCCGTCCATGCCCGTCCCAGCGACGTGTTCCCGGTCAACACGGGGCCGAACCACGACGGCGAGGTGTACACGGTGCGCGTGTTCGAGGAGATTTCGTCCGTGGTGGTGATTGACAGCAAGAACCACGGGCGGAAGAAGCAGCTCGCCCCCGGCTCGTATCAGTATGACCGCGCGACGACGCGCCTCGATTTTTCCGAGCCGCTGCCCTTTGCCGAGCCGGTCGTCCACGTGGAGGGCATCGCCGTGCAGCCGGAGCAGTTCTGCGTCTACGATTTTGCGGGCGACGGCGGCGATTTGCTCGTCCTGCTCAAAGACCGCGTTGCCATAGCGGGCTACGAGTACGCCTACGATTCCGCCGCGCGCCTCATCACCTTCCGCGCCGACCTGCATCCCGAATCCGACGGCAACTTCCACATCGCCTACCGGACGGAGGACGGCGGAATGCACGGCTTTGGCAGCTGGCGCAAACAGGACCGCGACCGGCTTGCGGAGCTGGAGTGGCAGTGGATGCACCAGACGCAGGACGCGCCCCCGCTCGTGATGAAGGACCGCACGGGCATCTCCGACCGCAGGCTGTCGCGGGAAGTCGGCTTTTCGCTGCGGCTTCCCAAGGGCGACAGCACCTTCCTGTCCGAGACGATGGAAGGCACGGAAAAGCGCGTCTCCGTCATGCGCTGGTACGACGGCATGAACGTGATGATTGAGTGCCGGGCGACGCCCTTTGCGGAAAGCGGCGCGGAGGACGCGGGAACGGCGTTCGTGCGCACCTGGGAGCGCGACGGCACGTTCTATCAGCTGAGTACGACTATCGAAAACCGCGCGAAAGCGGAAGAACTGCTCGCGGCGGCGCGGTAGCGGGATGCCGCCCCTCGCTCCCCCGCTTTAAACATCCCCGCGCCTGTGCTATACTGCCCCAAGGAGATTAGTATG
>JAFLSP010000145.1 GCA_022510885.1 Treponema sp.
AACTCATTATGCATATCGCACAGTATGCATCAAACGCACGCAAAGGTCAAGGTTGGGGCAATACCGCGCTTCGGACAAAGCACCAAAATTTTGCGTTCCTCTTACAGCCGCAACCCGATGCAGGCGTAGGGGATATAGGGCATGATGCAGTCGTTCGGCCTCCCCGCAACAAACATAAGTGAAAAATCTACGCCCGCCTCCAGCGAAAGGAACTGCACCGGATTAAAGATAACTGACGCACCGAATGTCAACGCAGGATAGGCGAGCAGTTTGTGCTCCGATGCATCGCGCTCCTCCGCACCTTTTATGGGCGTTGCCTCGTAATCGACAAACACAACGCCACCGCCGCCTTTGAGCGCAACGAATGATTTTTGCCCGAACAAGGTATGCTTCCACACGAAATTCGCCCCGAACTGCAAAAACATCGAATCGACCGCGGAATATTCCTCCTCCACGTCGAAGTCGGCATACCGTCCGAACAGCTCAAAGCCGAAACGCTGTGCCCCCCGCTTCACGGGGAACGCGGAAAACCGCCCAAGAAAGGCAAGCGCGGATTCGCTCCCTACCATATCATCGTTCAAACCATGCTGCATGAGCATCATGCCGATGCCGCCCGCAAACGTGATGTCCATGCCAGATGACTGGGCTGCAAGAACTTTCTGCTCTGCCGCCTTTTTTGTGGCTATTTCAGTCGCTTTCCGTTCGGCTGCTTCTTTTTCTGCTTTCTCTGCTGCCTCGCGGGCAGCACGTTCCTCTGCTTCTTTTGCAGCCCGCTCTGTCTCAGCCTTTGCAAGTGCTTCCCGTGTGTTTTTCTCTATCGTTTCTTCTGAAACGTTCTCGGATGTCTCTTCTATTTCTTGGGTCGATTTCTCCGCAACAACTTCCGGCGTTTTTTCCTCATCGACGGATTTTGCAACAGCCGTTGCAAAATCACCAACGGTTTTATTGCTATCTATCACTTCAATCACTTCTGATTCCGTGGAAAAACCGCTCGCATTCGTCACGCGCAACCGCCATTCTCCCTGCGAAACATTCTGAAAATACACCTTAGAAACCTGTTTCGTTTCGTCCTCGCGACCGCCTTTTTCGATTTCCAACTCGCCCCGCATTGCCGTGGTCGCGCTCACCAATTCGACCACGGTATTCGCGGAGACATTCGCAATTTCCACCGCAATTTCCAGTCGCTCGCTTCCATCCTGCATCGTCACGCTTTTTTCAATATTCCTGATTTCTGGTTGTGCCGCCTGAATGACAGAAAAAGTCGTCCACGCACTCACGCCAGCCTTTCGCCCCAAAAAGTCGTAGGCGGTCACCTGATAGCGGTAGTCGCCGGGTGCAAGAGAAAGTTCGGCGAACAGTTTTTCGGTGGTGAATGACGAGATTTCCTCAGTTGCGGTGTTCTGAATCTCTACCTTGTACTCAAGCGCGTTGGCATTTGACCGCCATTCGAGGCGCTGCAAGAATTTCGGCTCATCCGCAAACGAACGTGAAAAAAGCATAAGACCGAAAAGCAGCAGCATTTTCTTGCTATTTGCCATACATTTTCCCCGGTTTTACTGTATTCACCTTGGTCGGTGCCACAAAATCAATATTGAATGTGCCTGTCGCCATTCTGCCCTGCTGCTCTTCGTAGCCGTCGCGCGCGTAGCTTGCCGCCGTCACCGTCCACACGAACGTGCCCACGTCCAAAACAGACAAATCGTTTATGACCACGCGCGTATTCGCTATGTTCTTCCTGGTCATAATGACGCTTACCGAACCGTTTGCATTGCGTTTTGCAAGCGTGAACGTGTACGCCGTCGCGCCCGCAACGGGTCGCCAGCGGCATTCAATCGTGCGATGGGTGCGCAGATACGCGCCGTCCATCACCAGATTCTGAGCAGGTTCGGTCAGCACAGGCGCAGGAAGCAGGGGGATTGGCTCGATGGTGATGCGCCGCTCGGCAGAATCAAGCGGAATGCCGTCTGCCGTGCTCGCGTACACTTTCCAAATGTACGTTCCTGCGGTCAGCCGGGAGAACGACGCACTCGTGCGGTTGCCGCTCACGGTCTCTACCACGCGGGTCGAGCCGTTATCCAACAGCCGACGCAATTCAAAACGGTAATTGCTCACACCGTCTTCTTGACTGCTCCAAGAGAACACCGTCGGCGTGCGCAAAGCCGTCAGTCCCGCAATGCGCGTTCCCTCGGCAGGAGCGACCTGCTGCACGGAACGCGGCGAACGCACGCTGAATCCGACGGTCGTAACAGGTCCCAAACGCGGAGCATCACTGCCAGCAGGTTCTGCCACCGGCTGTACGCGCACCGTGTAACGGTCTGCCGGCAATACAAAAGACACGCTTTCACCCGTAACGGAAAGATTCTGCGCAACCACATTTTCGTCGCCGTTCAGCACACGCACTATATAATAATCCGCTCCGGCTACTTTGTCCCATGACAGCGTGACAGGCGCGTTATTGTAAGAAATCAACTCCTGATTCATGCGTGGCGAGACGAATGTAGGCGCATGCAGTTCCGCAAGCACCGTGAGCTTCCGCGGCGGGGTCAAGCCCTGCACGTCGCCGTCAGCCGTCTTTGCGCCAACACGCCACCACCAAGTTCCCTGCGGCAAGGTCACGCGGTCAAATACCGTCGCGTCGGTCGTGCGCTCCAACTGGATTGTAGAAAAATCGCTCCGCGAAGAAAACTGCAATACCGACTGTGCCGTGCCATTCGCGTACTCGTCCGAAAGTTTCCACATGAACGCCGTGCCTGCAAGCTTCACCTGCTCCGTACTAAAATTCTCCGGCGGATAGACCAGTTTATTGTCCTGCGGCACATAGGTCGCCACCGTAAAACGGCGGATGGAGGAAACAGGCGTACTGTCGTCCTCGTCAGCAGCATTGCGCACGATTTTCCAATAATAATTGCCATCGGGAAGCTCGCTCGGCGTGAATTCGCGGGAGAAGCGCGTCTCAGCCGTCTGCGTCTGCCACACGATGTCCGTAAAATTCACGTCCCGCGCAATCTGCAACGTATAGTCCGCATCCCTGACATCGCTTTTCCACATAAAATTGGTCAGAACCGAGCCACGGCTCACCAACTGCGCGTCCTCCGCAGGCGCGAAAAGCTCAGGCGGACGGATTTGCTCGTTGCGGACGACGGTAAACTGCCGCACGTCGCTCGCACCTGCATAGCCGATGTCGTTCACCGCATAATACGGCGTAACCTGCCACCAGTACACCCCCTGCTCAAGCGTATCCACCAATGCAAATGGGTTGGAAAGATTGCGGTCAATCACGGCATTCTGCATATCGGGCGTGGTCGAGACGAGCAGGCGATAATGGTCGGCGTAGTCGTTGCCCGTCCAGCGGAAACTCAGACGCGGCAGACTGGTACGATAGCGGAATTCAGTCGCTGCCGTCGGGGCAATGCCTTGCACACGCGCAATCTGTTCCACGCTCACGCGCCCCGTAACGGGATTGTCCTTGGTCGCATCGGTAAATACCCGCCAATAGAACGTACCGTCGTCCGCGCGCAACTCGGTACTGGTTGCGTCGCGTACCGTGAGGCTCGTCTCCAACACCGCAAAATCTTTGGTACGTGATGTCTGTACCGTCACGGCATCGTCGCTCGCACGCCATTCCACTTTGACGGGAATCGCCTCTCCGCGCACGTCAAGCAGTTTGAGTTCCTTTCCCGGTGCGATGACCGTCAGCGGGTTTTTCTTGATTTGGTCGCTGCCTTTTTCAATCGTGACCGACTCACCAAAGGACAGTCCTGCCGTCGCGCCTGTTTCCGTCGTAACCTGCGCCGACCCGCTCTTGACCTCCACATTGCTCGCGCCGCCAGCCGCATCCGCTTTGACCGCAAGCGCGCTCCCCGCGTCCATCGCCACCTGCAAGCCGTCAGC
>JAFLSP010000146.1 GCA_022510885.1 Treponema sp.
GAATCCCTTGTACATTTTTGCCGTTTGTACGATAATCGATAGACTACTTTAAGACATCGGGTTGCGTATGAAGACAATCGTAGTGAAAGGCGAGGGGCTGACCATTGAGGATGTGTGCGACGTTGCGGCGGGAACGGCGGGCGTGCGCCTGTGCGACGAAAAGGCGTTCGTGGAGCGGCTCAAGCAGTCGCGCGACTTTCTGCTGCGCTACATCGCGAGCGGGCTGCCCACTTACGGCGTGACGACCAACTTCGGCGACTCCTGCGACAACCAAATCAGCCTGGAAAAAGTGAACGAGCTGCAGCACGTCATCGTCACCTACCACGGCATCGGGCTGGGCAAGCCGCTCTCGCACGAAGAGGGGCGCGCGGTCGTCCTGTGCCGACTGAACGGCAACGTGAAGGGCGGGCATTCGGCAATCCGTTTTGAACTGGCGCGCTTTATGGAGACGCTGCTGCAAAAGGACATCATTCCCGTCATCCCGGAGCTTGGCTCGGTGGGCGCGTCCGGCGACCTGACGCCGCTCTCCTACCTGGGCGCGGTCATGTACGGCGAGCGCGACGTGTACTACAAGGGGCGCATCGTTCCCGCAAAGGACGCGCTCGACGCGGAGGGCATCGCGCCGCTGCCGCTGGAGGCGAAAGAGGGGCTTGCCATCATGAACGGCACGTCGGTTATGACGGCGGTTGCCGCGCTCGCCTGGAAAAAAGCCGCGCGCCTTGCCAACATCTCGGACTTCCTCACGGCGGCCACGGCGGAAATCATGCGCGGCAGCGAGGTGCCCTTCCGCCGCAAGGTGAGCGAAATCAAGAACCATCCGGGGCAGACGGAGAGCGCGGAGCGCATCTACGGCATCGTCAGCGGCTCACGGCGCGTGGAGAACTACGAAACCTTCCTCGCGAACCTCGGCAACATCGGCGACCGGGGCTTCCAGAAGCGCGAGAAGAAAATCCAGCAGCGCTACTCAATCCGCTGTGCCCCGCAGATAAACGGCGTGCTGCGCGACACGCTTGCCATCACCCGCCAGTGGATTGAGCAGGAAATCAACGCGGCAAACGACAACCCGCTCGTGGACATTGACGCGCAGGCACTGTACAACACGGGCAACTTCTACGGCGGGCATATCTGCGCCTCGTGCGACTACCTGCGCATCGCGCTCGCCAACATCTCCGACCTTGCCGACAAGCAGGCGGAACTGATAATCGACGGCAAATTCAACGGGCTGACCGAAAACCTGATTCCCTACACCGCGGACGACGACCCGCGCGCGGGACTGCGGCTCGGCTTCAAGGGCGCGCAGATTACGATGAGCGCGATTCGCGGGGAAATCCAGAGTTTCGCAAGCCCCATCAGCATCACGTCCGCGCCCACCGAGGCACTGAACCAGGACAAGGTTTCCATGGGAACGATAAGCGCGCGCAAACTGCGCGACCAAATCGACCTGCTCTACTTGCAGCTGGGCGTGCACCTGCTCGCGGTCTGCCAGGCGGTTGACCTCATCGGCGCGGAGCAGTTCAGCCCGCTCACGCAAAAAATTCATGCCGAAGTGCGCAAGCTGTCCGCCTTCGTGCAGGACGACCGCGCGCTCGACAAGGAATCCGCCGCCGTGAGCGCGTGGATGCAGCAGACTGAGCTGTTCGCCTAGGCGCGGGCGCGTCAGTCAATCTTCTTGAAAATCAGGCTCGTGTTGATGCCGCCAAAGGCGAAGTTGTTGTTCATCACGTAGCGCGTGCTGATTTCCCGCCCGTCGCCCGTGATGTAGTCGAGCGGAGCGCACTGCGGGTCAACCTCGCGCAGGTTGATGTTGGGGAAGAACCAGCCTTCGTTCATCATCATGATGGAAAGCCAGGACTCAATCGCGCCGCACGCGCCGAGCGTATGGCCGATGTAGTTCTTGACCGTGCTGCACGGCACGGCGCGCCGGAACACGTCGTAGGTCGCGTTGGACTCGCACACGTCGCCTGCGGCCGTCGCCGTTCCGTGCGTGTTCACGTAGCCGATGTCCGCCGGGTCAATGCCCGCGTCCTCAATGGCAAGTTGCAGCGCGCGGGCAATCGTGGGGCGGTTGGGCGAGGTGATGTGCGTCCCGTCCGTCGTCGTGCCGAATCCCGCGACCTCCGCAAGCACTTTCGCGCCGCGCCGCACCGCATGTTCGTAGTCCTCAAGGATGAGCGTTCCCGCGCCCTCGCCGATGACCAGCCCGTCGCGGTGCACGTCATACGCGCTCGGGGTCTGGTCGGGCGTGTCGTTCTTGGTGGTGGTGGAGAACATCGTGTCGAAGGTGGCGGTGTGCATCGCGCTGAATTCGTCCGCGCCTCCGGCAATCATGATGTCCTGCGTGCCCGCGCGAATCGTCTCGTAGGCATAGCCAATCGCGAGCGAGCCGGACGCACACGCGACGTTCGGCGTGATGATGCGCCCCGTCAGGTGGTAGAAGACCTCAAGGTTCGCCGCGCAGGTCTGCGGCATCGCCTTGATGTACGTGGTCGTGCCGAGCTTTGAGGTGTCGTTCGTGACGAGCATGGAGTACATCTCAAGCAAGGGGTCAACGCTGCCGATTGACGAGCCGTATGCGATTCCCGCGCGCCCCTGCGTCAGTTCCTCGCTGCCGAGCAGCCCGCTCTCCGCAAGCGCCGCGTCGGTGGCGACCAAGGCCATCTGCGCAATCCGCCCCATGCCGCGAATCTGCTTGCGCGAATATTTCTCGCCGTCTATCGCAAAATCCACCGGGCAGGCAAGCCGCGAGTTGAGCAGCGGATACTTGTCGTCCCACTCATGCATATAGCGGACAAAATTCTTCTTCGCCTTGAGGTTTTTCAGCACGGTCGGCCAGTCGCTGCCCAGCGCGCTGATGACGCTCCCGCCCGTAACGACGACGCGCCTTCCTTTCTCCACCGTACCACCCATGAAAACCTCCAAAACGTACAGGTTATTTTAATAGAAAAATTCTTTTTCTACAACCGCGCCCCTGCCGATACTATGCCTATGAAGGGATGCAAGTTACTTACGGCAGGAATGATGATACTCGCGCTCGGACTGGCGGCGACGGCGCAGGAAACACTGGCGGTCGCGCTCAAATATGGCGGCACCGGCGGCTACTCGCTCGTGGAGCGCACCAACTTGCGCCGCTACGAGAACGGAAAGTACATCGGGATGACTATCCGCGAAGTGCGCTCGTACATCAGCCCCTCGCCCGTACCCGACCCGACATACGACAATCCCCGCCACCCGCTGTACGGCGGGCAATGGTACGACGGCAGTTTCTACGTGAGCGAGGAGACCCTGTACAAGCACACGAATGCACGTGATGGCATCCACGACTCCATCCCTTCCGTCTTTCACATCTCGCCCCGGGGAAAGATGACCATGCTCGCGGACAACGGCTATCCCTCGTTCCGCAGTTTCCCCGCCTTCACTACCGACATCGTGCGCCCCGGAGACTCCTGGTCGGCAAGCGCGGAACGGAGCGCAGACCCGCTGAACAAGGGCATCTTCACGCGCATTCCCATGGAAGTGGGCTACACCTACGTCGGGCGCGATACCTACCAGGGGCAGGCCGTGCACCGCATCAAGGCGATGTGGCAGACGAACTACGGCCCGACCAAACGCGACCTGCGCGGCGACGCGACGCTCGTCAAGGCGACGGGCGGCCACAAGGCGGACATTCTCGTGCTCGCCTCTACCGGCACGCCGCTCCTCATCTCCGATACCGTGGACGAGACGTTCGTGTACGCCGACGGCAAGCAGGTAGCCTTCAAGGGAACGATAACCCTCTTCACCGAATTCGCGCCCGCGCTCGACACGAAAGAACTCATCACCTCGCTCAGCCGCATCGCAAGCCTCAATCCCAACGTAA
>JAFLSP010000147.1 GCA_022510885.1 Treponema sp.
GCCATATATGCAGTATAGCACGCTTCGCGCGAATGCGCAAAGGCGCGCGCGTTCCCGCGAGGGCGTGCCTGCCTCGGGACGTTCCCGCGCCCGTTATGCGCTTACGCTGAGGACGGCACCCAGTTGCGGCATTGCGCCCGCAAGTCCGTAGCCGGACATCTGCGCCGTGTGGACGGCATCTTGGATGCTGCCGTGCGACTGCGCGATGAGCGAGTCCACCTGCCTGTTGCTCATGTCAGCGGACGGCTGTGCCTTGGGAGTCTGTCCCATGCTGACCAACTGGTTGATGAGCGAGTTGAGAATCTGGATTTTGGTGACGGAAATGCCGTCCTGGTTCGCCCGTGCTGCCACGCCGGAAATGTGGTCAAACTGCGCGTACACGACGGACGACGGCTTGACAGGTACGTAGAGCTTGCCGCCCGTGCCGGAGACGAAGTTGTTGTAGCTGTATGCGTTCAAAGAAATCGCGTGTTCCATGTTGCGCCTCTCTTCCCCCACCTTTCTAGTAAGAGTATCGGCACGGCAGGAAAATAGTTGAGCGAAATATCAGTTAAATTGCATTGACCAGGCGGCGACGCGCTCTTCCAGGGAGGGCGTTTGCTCGTTCGCGGTGCTGGTCACGTCGCGCAGGTAGGGAATGACGACGCGCTCTTTGAAGCTGTACCAGCGCGGCGGGAACGGCGGCGGCGGATTGATGGCGGTGCCGTCAGGGAGGTTGCCGAGCAGGGGGCGGTAGTAGGAGGGGAATACGCGCTCATTCACGCTGCGCACGGCGGAAAAGCCGCCCGCAATCCCGAAGGTGCGCATGCTCAGCTGCATCTGCGCCGTGCGCTCAAGGATGGCGCGCTGCGTCTCTTCCTGCATGAGCCAGATGGCGAACGCCTGCGCCGCGCGCGTGTTGTCCGAGTGCCGGAAAATCCCCATCATCACGATGTCGTCCTTGACGGGCACGACGGCATCCCGGGCAATCCAGCGGAAGTCGATGTCGTCGAGCTGGTCGTCGGGAATGGAGAACAGCGCGTCGCTCGACGAGTAGACGAACAGGCAGCGGCCGCTCTCCACCTGGCGGTAGCCGGACATATACAGGTACTTGAACGCGAAGTCCTGTTCCGCAGTGGTGGACGTGTTCTTCTCTGCCGTCCAGTCTTTGAGATAGTCCACCGTCTGCGTGAGGAGGTCATCGTCCCACTGGTACGCGCCCTTTTTCTCGCGGAAGACAAGCCCGTTCATCTTTGCCACCACGTACAGGAAATCGGCGTTCCAGCTGGGCGCAAAGCCCATGTTCGTGTAGATGCCCTTGTCGTTCTGCACGTTGAAAGCGGCGGCGGTGTCGCGCAACACGTCCGGGGCGAGTATGTAGTCGTCGGGAATGCGGTGCGCGTTCCGCATGGAGAACATGACGAGCGGCATGTTGAAGCTGACGGGCAGCAGATACTGCCGCGCGCCGACCGCGCCGTAGGCGAGCAGATGCGGATAGATAGTAGCGGGATTCAGGCTCTTTCTGCCGAACAGTCCTTCGAGCGGGAGGAAATGCTTTTTGAGCCGCGTTTCCTTGAGCCAGCTGCCGATGATGAGGTCGGGCGCGTCCTCGTCCTTTGCGGGCGGCAGCGCGCCCGCGAGCGAAGGCTTATAGACGACCACCGCCCGCCCGTCCGTCTGCCGCGCGTTGAAGAGTTCCGCGCACAGCGCGAGTTCGGGGCGGTCAGTCCAGATGACGACGGGCTTGTTCCGCCCCTGCGCGCAGCCGAAGCACAGCACGGCGCACAGGGCGAGCGCAATTGCCCGCGCGGCGCGGTTACTGCGCAAGGCTTTCCGCGCCCGCGTAGATTGCCGCGTACACGCGCTCGATGTCGCGCTCCTCCACGCTGGAGAATGCCACGCGCAGCGTCCGCTCGTCAATCGAAATCGTGCCGATGCCCTTTTCGTGCAGGAGGAAGGTGCGCAGCGTCTCCGCGTTCAGCGCGCCGGTGTCAAAGCTCATAAAGTAGCCGGAGTTGAACGGCAGCGCCGTCAGCACTTTTGAGGGATGCGCGTCCACAAAGGCGCGCACCGCGCGGTATCGCCGCTCAAGCACGTCGCGCATCGCCGTTTTCTGCGCCTCAAGCTGCGGGTCCTTGAACGCGCGCAGCAGCATTGACTGCGACACGGAGGACGAGCAGGAGACCGACGAGCGGATAAGCCCCATCAGTTTCTTGCCGAGCGCGTCGTACTGCGCCTCGGTCAGCCCCTTGCCGCCGAAGGTGAGGAAGCCGCAGCGGAAGCCCCACACGAAGTCCTCTTTGGTCGGCCCGTCAATCTTGACCGCGAGGACGTTCTCGTGCATGTCGCACAGCTCCGCGAACAGCGACTGCGGGTAGATGTCGTCCTCATAGTTCAGCCCGAAATACGCATCGTCGCACCACACGAGCATCTTCGTGCCGCGCTCCGCCTGCGCCCTAATAATAGAAAGAATCTGCGCCGCCTCCGCGTTGGTCGGGCTGTAGCCGCTCGGGTTCTGCGGGAAATTGAGCAGCACGCGCACCGAACCGCCCGCCGCCTCGCGCGCGACCGCTTCCTCGAACGCGCCCATATTGAAGCCGCCGTCCTTGAACAGCGCGAACTGCCGCAACTCCGCGCCGCGCCGGCTTTCGATGACAAGCGCGTAATTGTCCCAGCTGGGGTTCGCCGCGAGCAGCGGCCGGTCAGCGTCCACAAAGAGGTCGGCAAGATAGGAAATGCCCGCCGTCAGCCCCGGAACGACCACGGGAAGCGAGAAGGACTTGCCCGCCAGCGAGGGGTTCTTGGCGAACAGCGTCTCTTTCCACGCCGCGCGCAAGTCGGGAAAGCCCGCCGTGGGCGCATAGGCGACCAGCTCGCCGCTCGTCAGCTCGGGCGCGAGCCGCTGCACCGCCTCAAGGGCAGCGGGCTTTCCGTCCACCACCGTCATGCCGATAGTCGCGTTCGCCATCGAGCCGTACAGCTTTGCCTCCGCCCCCTGCGAGATGATGCCCCGCGGAAAAAAAATGCGCTGCCCCACGTCGGAAAGCAGCCCGCTCGCCACCGACCCGGCAAGCGCGTCGTTCAGTTCTTGTGCCAAAGGATGTACCATATTCATCTATTAAACCGCAAATCGGGGGCATAGTCAAGGACGGAAAGCCCCTGCCCCCGTTGCGTTTTGGGAACATCTGGCACTGCCGCTTCCGCGAAAAAAGAAGAAAATCATTCCCGCAAAAGCGGGAAAAATGCATATCAGCGCATATATAGGTATGCGGGGTGGGCAAGGAGGCGGAATGAGGTACAAGGCGTTCGAGGAGCAATTTTTAGAAGAAGTAAGCAAAATCAACCCGTCTTTTATCAAAATAAACGTGCGAAAAATACCGATATATCTCGACAAACTTGTACCAAATCAAGATAAAATCAGGCGGCGAGGTGACGCAGAAGTGCAGGCGCACGCTCCATGATAAAAGCGGTCCCACAGAGCAGCCGCTTAACTTGCAATACGTATATAGTTTTCGTTCAGTAAATGCAATTTGTCGAGGATAATGCCGCTCCACCGCCGCAATTTCTTCCTCTGTGATGGCACGGACAAAAAACGGAATGAATCTGTATCGCAAGTCGGCTGGATTCATTCTTTACATAAAACAATATTGTTCAAGTTCAATATTATGGACATAATCTGATTTTTGTGGTTTGTCAAATAATACCGAAATAAAAAACAGTCCGTATCCCCTGACACTGCCATATCGGCAGGAGAAAGAACACTGCGGCTCATGTCCGTGGTATAAACAGTTTTTGTGATATAATCAAGCAAAATAATGGATAAATAGCATGAACGCTGACTTTTATACACAGCTTGAACATATT
>JAFLSP010000148.1 GCA_022510885.1 Treponema sp.
TGACCACGCTGTGGACTGCCGTCTTTGGCGACGTGGGCGTGACCATCCTCTGCGTGCTGAACGCCCTGCGCCTGCTGCGCGCGTAGCCGGTGGTTGCGGTTGTCGAAGTCACCGCGCTGTTTGCGTGGTTCGTAGTGATTTCTGCCATTCTGTTCTCCAACAGCAGTTCTTTCTATGAGAAAGAGAATGTCTGTGCCGCGTGTCACGCGGGGAAGTGCGCCGCGCCGAACGCTATCAGCCGCGCGATGTCTGGGGTGTTCTTTGCCAGCAGAAAGAGCGCGGCGGCGAGGCAGACGACAGGAAACAGCGCGGGTATTCGGACAGCTTGGGCGGCGGATTTTACAAGCGCGAACAGCAGAACAGCGAAAGCCCAGCCGAAATAAAGCGAATACAGCACCAGTATGTTCTCTGCCGTGCCCCAGCCGATGACGCAGAGCAAGACGAAGGAGAAGGCGACCCATGCGGCGGCAATGCGGCAGAGCAGTTGCCTGCGGTTGACGACGGCACTCACGGCACACAACGCGAGCACGACAATTCCCGCGCGACTCCAAGTCGTCACGGGTTGAAGCCACCACGTGAGGCTCTCGGTTATGTGCGACGCGGGCGCAAGAAAACACGATGCGGGAAAGGCGACATATTGCTTCAGCCGGTCAACGAACGGAATGCCTTTCCCCGAAAAACGCATGAATGCTCGGACATCATCGACAATCTGCACAATCACCTGAAAGCGGAAAAAGACAAGCAGCAGCGCGAGGTAGCCGCAGGCAAGAAAGACCGTATGCTTGAGCCATCGGGCAGGGCGGCGCGGGGAGTCGGCAAGCGCGAGCGGAAAAAAGACCACGCTTGTCACAAGTGTTCCCGCCGCACCGTAGAACAGCAGGCGCGACCTGCGTCTCTCCGCGCACACGGCGTACAGAAAAAGCGTCAGCCAAAATGTCGCCAGTATGTACTGCTCCACTATCAGCGCGAACAGCAGGTACGGATACGTGGCGCACAGGCAGGCGACCACGGCAACGCGAGCGAACGCTCCGTCCGCGCACAGCCGCGCGAACAGGACGACAGCAAGGAACAGCAAAACGACCTGCGCCCACTGCATTAGCAGCGCGACTGCAAACGGAAGCGGCACAAAAACCGAGAGCGCGCAGGCATGAGCGACGAAGGGCGCGGTAAAAACCGCGAACAGCGGCTGCCGCAAATCATTCTTACCGTGAGCGAGGTGCAGGAACGCATTGCCATTTGGCAGCATCGATGAATCGGCAGAGTAGATGCTGTCCCCCTTTTCATAGAAAATCCCCGTCCGCGCGAACACAACCGCAACATACGCGAGCGTGGCGGCGCAAAGCAGCGCGTATATGAGAAGTTCCGCGCGGGAGCAGGAACGCAGCGCACGCGCAATCATGCCACCCGCCTCGCGCAAGAACAGCCGCCAGAACAGGCAAAACAGCACGAACACGGCGGTTGCGCTTGCGAGCATTCCGACCGTTGCGACTGCATAAAGCACGAGTTTTGCCCATGTGCCGAACAAGGTCTGAAAAGTACTGGATTTCATAAAATTGTTCACGAGCACAGGCACAATGCCGACCGCATAGCCGAAGGTGCTGACGGCGGAAAGCGCGCGCACCTTTTTGCTGGAATGCCACGCCATCGCAAACAGACCATGCCACTGCGACGCGGCAAACACTATCGCAATTGCCGAGAATGGAAACGCCACCGCATAACGCCTGTTCGTTCCAGGCATGAAAAGCACGCCGAGCGCGAGCATCGACAGTACAACGTGCCAGTTTGAGCGGAGGTTTCTGAGCCGTTCTCCTTTTGGCAGCGCGAGCGTCAGCCCGAAATATGCGAACATCTCTTCAATCATCTTCATCTTTTCCTCCATAAAATCAGCGGTTATCCCCTGAACGGTCTGAAATGCGCCTCGTCGGCAAAGGCGAGCAGCTCGCGGTCGCCCGCGCTGTCTCCGTAGGCGGTGAGCGTGTACGACGCGCGGTCGGGGAAGCGCGTCGCAAGCCGCCGGACTTTCTCCGCGCCCTTGCAGTTTGCGCCGAAAAAACGCCCCGTCAGCCGCCCGCCCGCCGTCTCAAGCCGCGTGGCAATCACTTCCACCGCAAGCCCCGCAAAGAACGGACGGACCCAGTTCTCCGCGCTCGCGCTCACGATGACGGCAGTACCGCGTGTGCAGGCATCCCGCACCGCGTCCATCGCACCTGGGCGCAGGATGCCGCCGTTTTCTTTGGCGAACCGCTCGCAGAGGTGGTCAAAGTCCGCCGCGTCCATGCCGCCGAAGAAGTGCGCGAACAGCCGCTCTTTTACCAAGCCCCTGTCGGTCAGGTGCAGGACTGCCCCCGTCAGCGGAAGGGCAAGCCGCGCGAGTCCCGCGCACAGGGCAGGCAAGCCTTTTGCGTGCCGAATCAGCGCGAAAAAACTGTCGCGCAGAGTGAGCGTTCCGTCAAAGTCGAATGCGTAGACCGCGCGCTTTGCCATCTAGCGCCCCGCGTAGATAATCACGGCGAATGACGCGCCCCACAGCGCGAGGACGAGCTGGAGCACGCGGTCGCGCAGGAGAAGCCGTGTCGGGTCGCCGGACTTCCCGTCCACGAGCGAGAGCTGCAGGTAGCGGAGAAATCCCGCCAGCACGAACAGCGCGGTGACGTACAGGCGCTCCGTGCCGAAGCGCGCCATGACATCGCCCGAGACCGTGTACATGATGTAGCAGAACAGCGTGACCGCCATCGTCACCGTGAGCGACTGGTTGATGAAGTCGAGCGAGTAGCGCGCCGTGTTCCTCCGCGGAGCCTCGCCCGTCTCGCGCATGATGAGCAGGTCGTCTCGCCGCTTCGCGAGGGCAAGGAACAGCGCGAGCAGGAAGGTCATCAGCACAATCCAGTGCGTGAGCGTGATTCCTCCCGCAATGCCGCCGCCCAAAAGCCGCAGAACGTAGCCGAACGAGAGCGCGAGCACGTCCGCCACGGCAAGGTGCTTGAGCCACAGGCAGTATGCCACATTGAGCGCGCCGTACAAAATCAGTACGAGCGCAATTTCCTCGCGCCGCGCCGGAAGAAGGAACGGCGGCACGAAGGCGAGCAGGGCAAGGAGCACCATGAGGAACACGCACTCGCCCTTGGAGACCGCCCCCGAAGCGAGCGGCCGCGTCCGCTTTTTGGGATGCCTGCGGTCTGCCTCGATGTCGCGCAGGTCGTTCAGGCAATAGACCGCGCTTGCAAGCAGGCAGAACGACGCGAACACGAGGGCCGTCCGCATGAGCGCGTCCTTGTCGCCGAGCGCGCCGTCAAAGAACAGCGGCAGAAAGACAAAGCCGTTCTTCGCCCAGTGCGTCGGGCGGAGAAGCGCGAGACATGACAGGCATTTGTGTGCGGCTCTGTGGTTCGGCACTGGGGGTCTCTCCTTGCGGCGAATGCTTAGCAAATTTATAAAAATACCGCAGTTTAATTAGTAGTGCTAATCATACCACAAAAGGCTCTTAGTGTCATTATAAAACGAAGTATTTTTCTTAGGTACACTGCCGAATTATGGAAGACATTTTCGAGACATTCCGGCTGAACGTCAAATTCTACCGCGAGCAGGCAAAGCTTTCGCAGAGCCAGCTTGCCATTTGCGCCGACTGCACGAGCGGCATGATTGGGCAGATTGAGGCGGGCATCTCAAAGCCCTCGTTCGACCGTATCATCAACATCGCCGCCGCGCTCCACATCCACCCCGCCGACCTGTTCCTGCGCAACGCTTCCGAAACGATTTCGCATACCAAACGCATCCTCAAATCCGAACTGCTCCCGCAGATTGAGCATTTTATCGACCACAGGCTGTGAGG
>JAFLSP010000149.1 GCA_022510885.1 Treponema sp.
TGCCGCACCAGCTGACCGAGCGGAAGCCGCAGCATATCGCCCGCGCTCATCGCCAATCCCGCGCTCCGTCACGTACCGACGGACACGGACAATCACGCTGTCCGGCAGCACAAGTTTGACTAGATTGAGCGAGGGGTGAGAAATAGAAAAATCCCCCTCTCGATTTTTCTGCGGAAATGTGATATGCTGTCACCACAAGGAGGAGCGCGTATGCCTTTTACGCATATAGACTGTTTCAGCGGGCCTGGCGGCATCTGCACGGGGCTTCACGCCGCCGGTTTCGAGACGAAAGTCGCCGTCGAATATGTGAAAAGCTGCGTCGAAACCTACTCCGCGAACCATCCCGAGGTTCATGTCATTCATTCGGACATCCGCGACGTGCAGGACTCGCAGGTGCTTCCCCATACCCCCGAAGGCGGCATTGACCTGGTGACTTCCGGAATGCCGTGCGAGACGTTCTCGACGGCGGGCAATACCTCCCGCTCGTTCTACGACAGCCGCCAGTTCCTTTTCCGAGAGGGCATCCGCTTCGCCAAGATGACAAACGCCAAGCTGCTCCTGTTCGAGAACGTTCCCGCCATCACCACAAAAACGGTCGCGAAAGACTCCGACACGCTCATCGTCAATGTTCTGAAACAGGAGCTACAGGAGAACGGCTACGGCAATTTCATCGAGGTCGTCCTGAACGCACATGACTTCGGCGTTCCGCAGAAGCGCAACAGGTTCTTCATCCTTGCGAGCCGATTTCCTGACTGGAAACTTTCCGCTCCTGTTCCCGCCATGGAACGGCAGGATGTGAACGTGGGGGACGCTTTCGCGGGGCTTCCCGATGTCGTTCCGAACAGCGGCGAGGAGCGGACAGAGTACAGCGGCAGAGAATCGGAATACTCGGCTCTGCTCAAGGACGATTCTTTCTGGCGCAGGAAGCCGTCCGGAAAACTCACCTACCAGATGCCGATGAAGCACCGGGCCTGCACGCTCAGACGGTTCGAGCTTCTGCGGCAGGGAGAGAGCCTGAAAGACCTGTTCAGCCGGTACGAGGGCGAGGAGCGCGCGGCATTGCAGTCTCAGCGGATTCTTCCCAAAAAGATGTTCATAAAGCGCAACTACCGCCTGAGACCGGACGAGCCGTCGCCCACGGTCACGAGCCATTGCCTCGACGAGTTCGTCCATCCCACGAGCAACAGGGCTCTGACCGTCCGCGAGTGCGCCCGCCTCCAGTCGTTCCCCGACTCCTACGATTTCTGCGGCGGGCCGTACATAGTCCCGCATATAGAGCGGACAGTGCAGGACAAATACGAGCAGATTGGCGACGCCGTTCCGCCGCTCCTCGCCTACGCATGGGGCGTGACGATTTCTGAAATTCTGGGAGAGCATGAGCATGACAGATGACATAAGGCGTTTCTGCAAAGAGACGTATGAGGCGGTCTACGCGCGGGAGATGGAAGACGGGCATGGCGCGGACAAAAAGGAAACCCACGCTCAGAAAGAGGCCATAAAAGCCGCCATCATGGAGGCGATGCGCTCCTTTCCTGCGACCGACACCTCGGAGCTGTGGAGAAGCATTTATGAAGTCCACGTCCACCACAAAAGCGGCATCGACAATGCGGAGACCATCGCGAAAGTCATAAGCGCGGACCAGAGCTGGAAAAAGTCGAGCGGACACGCATTCGAGGAGATGATAAAGTTCCTGGCGAACGAGGCGCTTTCCGACACGGGAATAGAAATTCTCCTGCAGCGCGACCTGAGCATCATGCTTAAGGAAAAGACGCTCGCCAACGAGCCGCGCGACATCAGCTGGCTCAAAGAAAAGGTAAAAGGCAATGTGTTCGACTTATACGCGGTCTGTGAACGAAAAGACGAAAAGAAATTCTGCTTCGGCTGCATCCAGAGCAAGACGAGCATCCGCGACCGCGTGACGCGCGACAGGGAGCCTTCGATACAGGCCATGCAGTCCTATTTTTGGAGCACAATCATCGTCCTCGACGGCGATTTCCTGAGAAACCACAAGTTCGTCAGCATGGTCAACGGAGGCTCGTCCGAATTCCCCGAGAACGGCTGGCACGGAATGTACGTGTTCTCCGACAGGCACTCGCAGGACAGGATATACGCCACCGACTTGGAGCTGAAGACGTTCCGTGACCACGCGCGAAAAGCCGCTCTGTACTGGCTGAGCCAGCGGCAATGGTTCGACCGGGCATGGCGGGCGGAGATTGAATTCGTGGCGGACGAGTAGCCCTCCTCAGAATGCGGAAGTCCGTCCCGAGCAAAAGCCGCCACTCCGCATTTTGCGGAAGCCTGCCCACGGGTGAAAGGAACGTTCCGCAAAATGCGGAAATATAGTTTTTACAAAAGTCATCATTCCGCACCATGCGGAAACCTGCCTTTGACGAAAGTCGTCTTTCCGCAGAATGCGGAAGTCTGTCTTTGACGAAGGGCATTGTTCCGCACAGTGCGGAATACTACCTTGAACGAATACCATCATTCCGCAGAATGCGGAACACTGCCGTGCGAGAATCCATCCTTCCGCAAAATGCGGAAAACCACCTTTTCTCCTTGCCGTTCCGCATATCTCTTTGTATATTAAAAAAAGAATCTCATCTCAAAGGAGGAATGACTATGAACAAGTTACGGAGCCAAATCCGCAACGCGGAGGTTGACGGGCTCTCGGACACGCTGGTGCGGCTGTTCAAGGCGGACGAGGGGGCACAGGGCGACGCTTTCCTGAAGACGGCGATGGCGGAGCTGGAGACGCTCTCGGCTCAGATTACCACGGCAATCCTGCAGGACAAGGTGCTCTCCACGCTGGAGGCGGCGGACGGTGCTCGCGACGAGGCTATCAGGACGCTGGGGACGGTGCTCGCAGGCTACGCCGTCTTCCCGATTGCGGCGAAGAAGGAGCTTGCCCTGCCGCTCAAGGCGGTCTACGACAAGTACGCCAAGGCGGGAATCACCGGAGCGAGCTACACGAGCGAGTCGTCGATGACGGAGAGTATGCTTGAAGATTTTGCGGCGGAATCTCTTGCCGACAATATCGCTGGATTGGAGGGCGTGCCGGAGGCGATTGCGGGTATCCGCACGGCGCAGGACGCTTTCACCCAGGCGAACGACGACTACGTGAGGGCGAGCGCGAGCAAGGGAGCGAGCGCTTCGAGCTACAACAAGCCGATTGTCGCGCTGATTAACGAGAAGCTCGTGCCCTACCTCGGCGCGATGGTGATTGCGGGCAACGCCGCCGTGTCGGACTTCGCGCGGGGCGTGGCGGCGGAGATTGACCGCATGAACGAGGCGATTGCCAAGCGGACAAAGAAAGGCTCCGCGGACAGCACGGAATAGGACGGGCAGAAAGCAAAGAGCAAGCCGTGTCTGTGTAAACTGGCACGGCTTTTTCTTCTCCTAATAACTCGTAATCAGAACTTCGTCCGTTGCCGTCGCATTCTCAACTTTCTCCGCCATCTTCCTAGTTCAGCCCGAGCCGCAGCGCGGCATAGCCTATCAGCATCGCGCAAATGCCCTTGAGCACGTGGTCAATCCATCCGGCGTTCTTGCCGGTCTGCCACTCATTCACCGCAAGTCGCACATCAATCGCATTCACGCGCTCGGTCAACTTTTCGAGCTGCACCGCTTGCTCATCAATGCGCTGGCTAATATGCCTCATGTCCACACCCAGTCCTGCATACTGCGTCATAATTCGCTCATATTTGTCGCCGCTCACGCGCTCCGTCAGCTTGCCGATTTCCGCCGACCGGGAGTCCATCCTCTGGTTCAAGTGCTTCACCTCCGCCGTCAGCTCCGTGAGCTGCGTCAGAATCCGCTCCAGCTTGT
>JAFLSP010000015.1:0-16938 GCA_022510885.1 Treponema sp.
GGGAAAGGCAGGCTTGCCGTTCCGCGCGCAATGCAGTAGGATTAAGAAATGAAAGGAAAAATCTTTTTTTCGCTATGTTTTTTTGGCGTTTTGCTTTATAATGGGAGTTGCGCAAGACAGAGGAGGCAAGCGGTGGACACAAAGGTAATCGAACAGTATATTGAGGATTTGATGACGAAATCCACGGCGGAGCTTCCCGTCTGGAACATTGAGAAAGCCCGCGCGGGCGTAAAGTCGGGGTGGGACTACATTGACGGCTGCATGATTATGGCGCTGCTCGAAATCTACGCCACGAGCGGCGAGGAGAAATACCTCACGTTTGCCGACTACTACGAGGACTTCCGCATTCACGATGACGGCACGATTGACGGCTACCGCAAGGACGAGTGGAACATCGACAACATCAACGGCGGCAAGAACCTGCTCACGCTGTACCGGCTGACAAAAAAAGAAAAATACCGCAAGGCGGCGGCGACGCTGTTCGCGCAGGTGGAGGGGCAGCCGCGCACGGCGGAGGGCAACTTCTGGCACAAGGAAATCTACCCGAACCAGGTGTGGCTCGACGGCCTGTACATGGGGCTTCCCTACTACATGGAGTACGAGACGCTGTTCAACGGCGGGAAGAACATCGGCGACATCTACCGCCAGTTCCGTACCGTGCGGGAGAAGATGCGCGACGAAAAGACCGGGCTGTACTACCACGGCTACGACAGCAGCAGGACGGCGTTCTGGGCGGACAAGGAGACGGGGCTGAGCAAGAACTTCTGGCTGCGCGCGCTCGGCTGGTACGCCATGGCGCTGCTCGACACGCTCAACAAGGCCCCCGACCGGGGCAGCGAGGACTGGAACGCACTGCGCGCGACCTTCGTTGACCTGTGCGAGAGCATGCTCGCGTTCCAGGACGCAAGCGGCATGTGGTACCAGGTGCCCAACTTTCCCGGCAAGGGCAAGAACTACCTGGAGACCTCCGGCTCGGCGATTTTCGCCTACTCGCTGCTCAAGGGAATGCGCACGGGCATCCTAGAGGACGAGAAATTCCGCGACGCGGGAAAGAAGGCCTTTGAGGGCATTGCGGGCACCTACCTGACGACCGACGGCGGCAAGCTGAGCCTTGGCGGCATCTGCCTGGTGGCGGGACTGGGGCCGGAGACGAACAAGCGGCGCGACGGCAGCTTTGACTACTACATGAGCGAGCCGATTGTCAAGGACGACGCAAAGGGCGTGGGCCCGTTCATCCTTGCATACAACGAGTACAAACTCCTGCACTAGGGACTACAGCCAGCCGCAGAACGCCGCCTGCACGGTCATCGCGCGGGAGCGTTCGTCGTTTGTCAGGTCCGGCGCGAACGCCGCCTGGCGGCGGAAACTGCCGAAGGGGTAGTCGCCGTGCGCGTCCTGTGCGCAGGCGGTGCAGTCGTCCGCAACCACGATGTTCTCCGTGCGGACTCCCGCCCGCGCAAGCACCGTTTCGTTCGCCTTTGCGAGCGAAAGCCGGTAGCGGGTCGCGCCGTCTGTATCCCTCACCTGCTCCACACAGTCTGCCGAAAACTCCCGGGCAAAATAGGCGGCGCGGTCTTCGTCCACCGTGTAGCAGCAGGCATGGATGTGCGGGCCAATCGCGACGCACACGTCGCGCGGGTTCGTGCCGTAGCGGTTCTGCGCGAGCGCGAGGGCTTCCGCAATGATGCCCGTGCCTTTCCATCCGGAATGGCACGCGCCAAACACGCGCGTCCTTTCATCATACAGGAACAGCGGCACGCAGTCGGCGACCGTCACCACGGGAACGAGCATGGCATTCCGGGTAATCATGCCGTCGCCCGTCTTGCCGTCCGTGTCGGTCTGCGCGGTAATGTCATAGACGATTTTTGAATGTATCAGCTCCAAGGGAACGGGCTGTCTTTCGCCGCATAGCGACGCAAGCGTCCGCTGGCGGTGTTCGTTCGTCTCGTTCCAACGGAAGCGCATCGACCCTGCCCGGCGCACGGTCATGCCCCACCGCGCCCCCTGCGCAAGCGGCATTCCGTCTTTGTAAAACGGCAGCAGCACAAAGTCTTTTCCAGCAATGTGCGCGCGGACGGCAATCGCGGTCATTTTTTCAGGTTTGGCGTGTCAATCGGCTCAAGTTCCTTGACGATTTCGAGGGCGTGGTCGAACGTGTCCTTTGCGTCCTGCAAGCGTTTGCGGAACAGCGCGTTTTCCTTGCTGTTACCGCCGATTTCCTCGATGTTATGCAGGGAATCGTAGCGGGAATCTTCCGAATAGCCGGTAAGTCCTGCCAGCACCAGTCTCATCTTACGGCTTCCCTCGCCGAACTTATAGAGCAGCCGCCCCATGTCGGACTCGAACGCGCGCAGTGCCTGTTCTGCCTTCAGCTGCCCCTGCTGCGTGCGGTCGTCCTCAAAGGCCTTGAACGCCGTGCGGACGCTGCCGCCGCTCTCGCAAGCGCTGCGCAGTCCTGTCAAGCCTTCGGTAATCTGCATGAGCGCGTTGAACGCTTCGGTGAATTCGGTGCGGTTGACTTTCTGCATGAAATCGCCTTCGGTCATCACCGTCTTGAACGTCGGCACGTAGTGCGGGAACGGTTCTTTGAAGAACCATGCCAAAAAGCCGCCCGTCAGCTCATAGCGGAACGTCAGGCCGAACGCCTCCCAGGGGCGGGCGGGAAGGAGCGGGAACTGCTCCAGGTCAAAATACCGCTTGAAAGACTGCCGCACGACCTCTTTCTTGCAGTCCTTAGTCCATGCCTCCCATTTCTGGTCGAACAGCCGTTTCCAGCCCATCTTGTATTTGACGAACCAGTCCTCCGCGCCCGTCATCTCGTCGGGCTGCCACTGCGCGTTGTTGTGCACCACGCGCCCTATCGAGCGGACGGGCACGGTCGCAAGGAATGTGTGCATCACGGCAAGCTGCGCGTGTGCCTTTTGGATGAACTCTTCGGCGCTGACCTGCACGAAACCGCGCATCTTTTCCTGATAATACAGGTACAGTGATTCCAGCACTTCTTGGGGAACGGTCTTCCGCCCGTTGCACAAAACGCGCGCGCATTCGTCGATGTCGGCGCGCGCATCCGCAAACGAGCAGGCATACTCGCCCTCCGTCACCGGGGAAAAGCGCGCGAGAAGCGCGTTGAACGGCAGTTTTGTCAGCTGCGAAAGCCATTCCGCGGCGCGCGCGCAGGCGTACATAGCCTCTTTCTGCTCCGGCTGGATGTTTGCCAGCACCTCGTCCATGCGGCGCAGCAAGGAGACGCGCTGCTCCGACTTTGCGCCCTTGTCGAGCGGGAGCGAATACGGGTCAACCTCTTTCGCCATCTGCTCGGCGACCTGCGGCATTCCCTGCATCCCCAAAAAGACATAAAAATCGCCCTCGCCGTCAATGAGCGAGCAGTACGGCTTGAAAAAGTCCGCCGCCCGTTTCAGTTCGCTCAGCCGGTTGAAAAACGCCGTGGAGAGGACTTTCCGCCTAAAGTCGATGGCATTGGGAGATACCCGCGCCACGCTATGCGCAATCGCCCCCACCTGATAGTCATTGTACAGCGTTGCGGCCGGCGTGCCGGAAATGAGCGATTTGAGCCACAGCCAAAAGCGGAAAAAAATCGATTCATTCTTGAGCTGCGTCGCAAGCGGAACGCTCCCGTCCGCATCGATGTCCACCGGCGCCAGGGACTCCTTTTCGGGGTCGCCCTGTGTGCCCTGCATCCTTTCGAGCATCTGCCTCCGCTCATCCGACGAAAGCCCGGAAACGAGGGTGTCAAACGAATTCTTGTCCGCCATACGTCGATTATCGGTAAAAACCGGCTATTTGTTCAGTTGCGCAACGACCAACTCGCCCATCTTCTTTGTGCCGACGAGTTTTCCTGCCGCCTCGACCTCAGCGCGCTTTGACCCGGCGATGTCGCCCGTGCGCCAGCCCGCATCGAGCACGGCGTGTACCGCGTCCTCTATCGCTTTCGCCTCGGCCTCAAGACCGAAACTGTAGCGCAGGAGCATCGCCGCCGAGAGAATCGTCGCGAGCGGGTTCGCGATGTCCTTTCCCGCAATGTCGGGCGCGCTTCCGTGAATCGGCTCGTACAGCCCCGGTCCCGTGCCGTCGCCGAGCGACGCGGAGGCGAGCATGCCGATGGAGCCGGTAATCTGGCTTGCCTCGTCGGTCAGGATGTCGCCGAACATATTGCTCGTGGCGATGACGTCAAACTGCCGCGGATTGCGCACCAGCTGCATCGCCGCGTTGTCAATGTACAGGAATTCCAGCTGCACGTCCTTGAATTCGGTATGCACCTCTTCGGCAACCTTGCGCCACAGCCGGCTTGAATTCAAAATGTTCGCCTTGTCCACCACCGCAAGCCGCTTCTGCCGCTTCTGCGCGAACATAAATCCCATGCGCACGATGCGCTCGATTTCTTTCCAGGTGTATTTCTCGGTATCCCATGCGGTCTTGCCGTCCGCGCTCGTGCCGCGCTCGCCAAAATAGATGCCGCCGGTCAGCTCGCGGACGACCAGGATGTCCAGCCCCTCGCCCACAATCTCATCTTTAAGCGGGCAGGCATCCTTCAGCTGCTTCCACATGACGGCGGGTCGCAGGTTCGCGTAAACTTTCATGCCGCCGCGCAGACCGAGCAGCGCTTTCTCCGGGCGGATTTCCGGCGCGACGTTATCCCATTTGGGACCGCCGACCGCACCGAGCAGCACGGCGTCGCTGTTCAGACAGATGTCCAGCTGGTCCTGCGGCAGCGGATGCCCCCATTTGTCAATCGCCGCGCCGCCGGCGGTCACTTCGGTATAGGTAAAATGATGCCCATATTTTGCGGCAATCGCGTTCAGCACGTTCACGCCCTCCGCCACTACGTCAGGGCCAATCCCGTCACCGGGAATCAAAGCAATCTGTCGTTCCATACGAAAAAATCTCCTGCAATAATCAGTGGCTTATTATAGCAAAAAGCAAAACATTCTGCTACTATGTCCGTATGGAACAGTACAAGAAAGATTTTATCGATTTCATGGTCGAATGCGGCGCGCTCTCCTTCGGCTCGTTCACGCTCAAAAGCGGGCGGAAGTCGCCGTTCTTCATGAACGCGGGCGCATACGTGACGGGAAGCCAGCTCGCGCGGCTGGGCGAGTATTATGCCCGCGCCGTCCACGATAACTTTGGCGACGACTTTACCGTATTCTTCGGCCCTGCCTACAAGGGCATTCCGCTTGCCGTGACGACGGCGATTGCCTATCACGCGCTGTTCGGCAAGGAAATCCGGTACTGCTGTGACCGCAAGGAAGAGAAAGACCACGGCGCGGACAAGGGCGCGCTGCTCGGACACAAACTCCATGACGGCGACCGCGTGGTGATTATTGAGGACGTAACCACGTCGGGAAAATCAATCGAGGAGACCTACCCGAAAATCAAGGCGCACGAGACGAGCGACGGCGGCATCACGGTCGTAGGGGAAATCGTCTCGCTCAACCGCATGGAAAAAGCCCCCGGCAGCGACAGGGCCGCGCTCGACGTCATCAGCGAGACCTACGGCTTCCCCGCCCGCGCCATCGTCACCATGCAGGACGTTATCGACCACCTCTATGCCCATGGCGACAAAACGCTGATTACCGACGACATCAAGCGGGAAATCGACGCATACTATACGCAGTACGGTGCGCGGTAAGGCAGAGCGACGTTCCTTTGCGAGTGCAGGGGAACGTGCTACAGCAGTTTCTGAAACTTTTTCTCCACGTCCTTAATCAGTTTGTACTCAAACGAATCCACGAGCGCCATCCAGGACGCTTCAACCACGTCGTGGCTCACGCCGATGGTCGTCCAGTTGTCCGTGCCGTCGCTGCTCTCAATCAGGACGCGGACGCGCGCGGCGGTGGCGGACTTGCCGTCCAGGACGCGCACCTTGTAGTCCGTCAGGCGAATCTGCTCCACCGCAGGATACACTGATTTGAGCGCGGTGCGCAGCGCACGGTCGAGCGCGTTCACCGGCCCCATGCCTTCGCCCGCCGCAAGCTCAGTGTGTCCGTCCACTTCAATTTTGAGCTGCGCAAACGCATAGAGATTTTCGCCCACCAGCGGAATCTCGCCGCTCGTCTTGTAATAATGCAAGGTGAAGAACGGCTGGTACTTCCCGACCGCCTTGCGCACCAGCAATTCAAAACTGCCGTCCGCGCCCTCAAACTGGTAGCCTTTATGCTCCAGTTCTTTCACCGTCTTGACCACTTCGGCAACAATCGGGCTGTTCTTGGTAATCTTCGCGTCGAATTTCTGGATTTTTTCCAGAATCAGACTGCGCCCGGCAACCTCGCTCATCAAGAATACCCGTTCGTTGCCCACGCTTTCGGGCGCGATATGCTCGTATGCCGCGGGATTTTTGATAACCGCGTCGATGTGCATTCCCGCCTTGTGCGCAAAAGCATTGCCGCCCACATAGGGCATTCCCGCATCAAGCGCGATGTTCGTGATTTCGCTCACGCGCCGGCAAATCGGCGTAAGTTGCTTGATGCTCTCTGCCGGAATGCACTCATAGCCCATTTTGAGCTGCAAATCAGCGATAATCGTGGAAAGATTGGCATTCCCCGTGCGTTCGCCAAAACCAAGCAGAACACCCTGCACGTGCGTCGCGCCCGCACCAACTGCCATGAGCGAATTCGCCACCGCAAGCCCGCTGTCATTGTGCGTGTGGATGCCGACCGCGCATGACGCGCCGAACCGCTCCACCACGGCGGCGGTAATCTTCGCGCAGTCGTCAAGCATACAGCCGCCTTTCGTCTCACACAGGCAGAGCGTCCGCGCGCCGCCGTCCACCGCCGCTTGCAAGGTCTGCATGGCATAGTCGGCATTCGCCTGATACCCGCTGAAAAAATGCTCAGCATCGTACAAGACCGTGCGTCCGCGCGAGCACAGGTACGCCACAGTATCGCGAATCATCGCAAGGTTTTCTTCAAGCGTCGCGTGCAGAATATCCGTCACCTGAAAATCCCACGACTTTCCGAAAATGACCACGGTGTCGGTCTCCGCCGCAAGCAGGCTCTGCACGTTGGCATCCTCTGGACAGGACGAATCCTTCCGCCGCGTCGAGCCGAACGCAACCAGTTTTGCGTGGCGCAACGTGAGTTTCTTCGCCTCCGCAAAAAATTCCATGTCCTTCGGATTAGAGCCAGGATTGCCCGCCTCAATGTACGTCACGCCCAAATCGTCCAGCGCACGCACGATATGAATTTTGTCCTGCACTGAATAACTGATTCCCTCGCCCTGCGAACCGTCGCGCAAGGTGGAATCCAAAATCTCAATTTTTTTGCTCATACGCTATAGTAGCAGATAACGGGGCGGCTGTCTATCAAAAGAAAAGTCCCGCCAGTGGGAGGAGCTGGCGGGACTAGCCTGATGGTTAGATAGGCCATTCATTACGACTCTATCAGCAGAATATACGCTGACACATCGAAAATGATACACATAGTGGTATGGCACTACTTTATGATTAGATATTACACTATATATAGCGTCTTGTCAATCAGTTTATGAAAAAAAGACACTACATAACAAAAAAACAGAGGACACATTTGTGTCCTCTGCAACATTACGGTTTTATATTATACACCACCGAACAGTCTGTTACACCGTGAACAAGTCAACCTGTGCACCAATCTTGTCGATAGCACCCTGTACCTTGCCAGAGATTTCGCTCAACGTAATACCTGTTTCGTTAATCCGGCGCGCACCCACAGAGATTTCCTCCATGCCGCCCTTCATCACGTCAGTCGCATCACTCAACTGGGTCATACCATTCGTAACGGCAACCCGCTGCTCGCCCATCGTCTTGGAAGACTGCTGAACCTCAACCGTCGTGTCGTTCATATTGCGCAACGCTTCGGTAATCTGCTTAGAACCTTCGTTCTGCTCTTCCATCGCGCTCCTAATCTGCAACATGATTTGGTCAGTTTCTCTGATTTTATCAGAAACGCTTGCCAAGGCATCGCTTGATTCCGTTGATGACGCAACGACTTCAGTAATAGAATCACGGATTTTGTTGATACCATCACCGATAGACTTAGACTGCGCGGAAGATGTCTCGGAAAGTTTACGGATTTCGTCCGCAACGACCGCGAAACCTTTACCCGCCTCACCTGCGTGCGCCGCCTCAATAGCCGCGTTCATAGCGAGCAGGTTCGTCTGCTCCGCAATGTTGGAGATAGCGGTGTTCGCGTCTGCAAGCATCTGTGACTGCGCTTCCATCTGCTTGATTTTTTCACTAACGTTCTGCTGCTTCTTAAAGCCCGTCTCCGCGTTCGCCTCAAGGGCCTTGAAAGAAACCGTCATTTTATCGACCGACTTGTTGACCGAAGCGATGTTACCCATCATCTCCTCAACCGCAGCGGAAGCCTGCGTTACGACCGCAGACTGGCTCGCAATCATGTCGTCCAGCGTAACGATAGCATTCGCAATGCCCTTGACCGAACCGTCCACGTTCGTAACGCTGTTGCCCTGCATAGAAATCTGACCACCGATGCTGTCGATGTTTGCGATAATCTGCGTAATGGAAGAGGTCGTCTCCTGCGCGCTGGTCGTCAGTTCCGCACCCGACGTAGAAAGCTCCACCTTGGAGTTCTTAAGCTCGCGCACGATAGAGTGCAGTTTGTCCATGAATGCGTCGAACTCGATAATCAAGGCACCGATTTCGTCGCGGATAAAGAGCTTACAGCGCTTGGTAAGGTCCGCCTCGCCAGACGCAAGGTCACGCAAGAACACCGTCACGTTGTTGATACGCCACATCAAGTAGTGCACGTACCGGGCACCGATGCCAACCAGCACTGCCACCAGCACGAGCGAGACCGGGATAACGACCTTGAGCGTGTCGCTACGCACCTTCTTGACGACGTTCATTGACTTCGCGACGAACAGCATACCGCTCACCGTCCCGTTGCTGTCAACAAACGGAGCATAACTCGCCAAATAGTCGTCGCCGTTGATGACGTTCTCACCGATGTAGGAGCCGCCCTGCCGAAGAACGGTAGCAACAATGTTATCGTTCGCAAGCGGCGTACCAATCAGCTCACGCCCCAACGTAGTCGCGACGCGGATTTTGTCCTGAAAGACCGTACACTCAACGCCGTAGTTCGACTGAATGACGTTGACGAACGAGCTGTTCCCGCTGTCGGACAAATCATAGCCGATAACGACCACGCCCTCAATATGCCCATTTATACGGACAGGAGAAGCCGCCATGATGCCGTACACAACATTTCCAATAGGCGTATACGCATAGGCATCGCTTCCCCGCAGGGCGGCCTGCACGAATGGCAAGGAAGAAAGATTCGTGCCCGCGGATGCACCCAAACCACCGATGACCATGCCGTTGCTGTCAGTAATGACAAAAACGTCCACGTTCAGCTGACCGCCCTTAGTCGTGGTAACTTGATTTACCGCATACGAATACCCGTCGTCAACGGCCTCAATCACGTCCGTACTCGCCGCGAGCGCCTGTCCAAATTTGCACACATTGTCCTGCCACTCGGTCGCGATGTAGTGCGCGCCGGTAGCCGTGTGCCCCAAATCCGTCTCCGTGCTTGCAAAAAGTCCCTTGTCAAACACAACAAGTGAAATGACACCGACCGCAACGGCAGCGATAACGACACCTATCACCTGGAGCAGAACCAATTTTGTTTGAATTAAGACGTCTTTTTTCGGGTTTTTCTCAAACCTGTCCAATTCTTTCTGCTGTTTCGCCATAAATTAAGCTTCCCCCATCAAGAGATGTTTCCAAAGTTTATTATCTAGTATACACCACTTTGTTTCTTTTGTCATTCTTTTTTTGCTGTTTTTTTGAAAAAACGTCATTTTCCCGCCGCCTCGTCCGTTTCCGCCTTCTTAGCGTCGTTCTCGCGGATTTCCACGCGGCGGATTTTCCCGCTGATGGTCTTGGGCAAATCCTTGACGAACTCCAGGATGCGCGGCTGCTTGTAGCCCGCCGTCTGCTTTTTGAGAAAATCGAAGATGTCCAGCTCCAGTTTTTTGTCCGCCTCATAGCCTTTTGAGAGGACGACGGTCGCCTTGATTGCCTGCCCGCGTTTCTTGTCGGGAATGCCCGTCACGGCGCACTCAAGGACGGCGGGATGCTGCTGCAAGATGCTCTCCACCTCGAACGGACTGACGCGGTAGCCCGCGCTCTTGATAACGTCATCATCGCGTCCCACGAACCAAATATAGCCGTCCTCGTCATACGAGGCCACGTCACCCGTATGATAGATGCCGTTGGCGAACACTTTTTCGGTGTTCTTTTCGTCATGGTAATAGCCCGCGAACAATCCGAACGGACGCTGCGTGTCCAGGCGAACCACGATGGAGCCGGTCTCGCCGGGCGCGCATTTCGTGCCGTCGGGACGGACAATCTCCACGTCATAGCCCGGGGCGGCCTTTCCCATAGAACCGGGCTTCGGCTCCATGCCGGGAAAATTGCCGACCATCACGGTCGATTCCGTCTGCCCGTATCCCTCGAACATCTTTAATCCGGTCTGCTCATAGAACCGGTTGTAGACTTCCGGATTCAGTGCCTCGCCCGCCGTCACGCAGTAGGTCAGCTTGCTCAAATCGTACTTGCCCAAGTTCTGGCGGATAAGATAGCGGTACACCGTGGGCGGCGCGCAGAACGTGGTCACGCCGTACTGCTCCAGTTTTCGCAACAGCAAGTCCGGCTTGAAACTGTCCATGTCGTACACAAAAATCGCGGTGCCGCACAGCCACTGTCCGTAAATCTTCCCCCACACCGCCTTCGCCCAGCCGGTCTCCGCAATCGTCAGGTGCAGGCCGTCGTCAAGCACGTTCTGCCAGTACCGCGCCGTGACGATATGCCCCAGCGGATACAGGAAATTGTGCTGCACCATCTTCGGATAGCCCGACGTTCCCGACGTGAAATACAGCAGCATGATGTCATCATTCGTCGTGGCGGCATCCCCCGTCGGACGCACGAACGACGTGCTGAGCAGCGGCTCTTCCGCATGGTAACTCTGCCAGCTGCCGCGGTTCTGCCCCACCGTCACGAGCGTTCGTACCGACGGCGACTTAGGCATTGCCTTTTCAATCTCCGCCTGCACCTTGGGGTCGTCAAAAGACACAATCATCTTCACCTGCGCGGCATTCGTGCGGAATTCGATGTCCTTTTGCAACAACTGATTGGTCGCAGGAACGGCAATCGCCCCGATTCGGTGCAAGGCAAGCACAAAGAACCAGAACTCAAAGCGGCGGCGCAAAATGAGCATGACCACGTCGCCCTTGCGGATGCCGTGGTTCACGAGGAAATTCGCCGCGCGCTGGCTCTCCTCCGAAATCTCTTTAAACGTGAACGTCCGCTCGTCGCCGTGGTCATTGCACCACACAAGCGCGCGTTTCTCGGGCGTATCCTTCGCATAGCGGTCCACCACATCGTAGGCAAAGTTAAAATTCCCGGGAATTTTGATTTTGAAGCCGCTTTTCAGTTCCTCATAATCCGAAAAATCCTTCCCGCCCTCAATGTAATCACGATATATATTCATAGCTCAATCCTAATAATACATGTATCTGCCTAAAAAGACACTGCTCGCGCGAAATAGTTGCGTTCACTATATCATAATATCGCTATTTTGTGCGACTGTTTGTGCAAAAAAAAGACCGCCCCCGAATGGAGCGGTCTTATCAACTTGCTGTTGCAGCTGAACGCTATTTCAGCGCCGCGCTGATGCGCTCAAGCACCTTCTTGCGGTCAAGCGGTTTGATGATGTAGTTCTTCGCGCCAAGGAGCAGGGATTTCTTCACCAGCTCCTCCTTGCCCAAAGCACTGACCATCACGACGCGCGCATTTTTGTCGAACGCCATAATTTGTTCCAACGCGGTAATACCGTCCATTTTCGGCATAGTAATATCCATCGTCACCAAATCGACATTCGGGCACAATTCCTTGTACTTGTCAACGCCGTCTTTTCCGTCCACGGCAGTCGCGACCACTTCATAGCCCTCGCTCGTCAGAATCTGACCGAGCTGTTTCGCAACGAAGATTGAGTCATCGACAACCAAAACACGCATCTTGCCGTCTCCGAGCGGGCGCTCATCTGCTGCAGAATCTGCTTTCGTCTTCATTGATCGTCCTCCTTACATTCTCTCGCGGATAGCAACATTGACTTCGACCTTACCGAATTCCGTAATAAGCGGAACGATAAGAGCCTCAACACTGTTTTGCCCGCCGCCAAGAGCAGCAATTTCCATTTTCTCGCCAACGAACAATGCCGGTGGCGTAAGGTCAAATTTAAATCCCAGCTCATGAAGCTTCGTAACAGCCTGAGCCGCAATCAGATTCGCCAATTCGCTGATGGTCGCCTTCGCCAGGTCATCGAACTCCGTCAGTTTCTCACCGTTCATGCTTGAAGCGATGTTCAGTGCCGTATCAAACGTCATATCGAACAGAACCCGGCCTTCCACGTCTCCCGCAAGACCGACCAACGCCGCAATGCCCATCACGGGCATTGCCGTAGATTTTAGGTACAAATCTCCGCGTGTCACTTTCGCGCCGCCGAGCACCTCTGTCAAAATCTGATATGAAGTTTCAACAAATGGGTTAATGTACTCTACTCTCATAAGCCTTTTACTCCTATCTATTGTTTTCTAAAGACCTTTATCGAACCGACGGCTCTTGCCGCCCATCCTTTATTTCCTTCAAGCGATTCGTTCTGTCCCAGCATGACAATACCATTGCCCTTCAGCTTATCGGCAAAGTCCTCTATCAATGCCTCCTGTGCTTTTTCCGATTGGAACGAAACAAAATCCCTCGTAAAGACCATATCCAAGTCGGGCAAAGCCGTTGTGTTCACGCAGTCGTGATACTCAAACATAATGCTTTCCCGAATTTCCGGGGTGAACGTAAACTCGCCCGATGTCTTTTTGGTGACATACGGCGCGTACCAGTCATTTGCCACCTCCGCAGGAACGGGGAGAAGCGGCGCGTTGGATACGTTCAGCAAATCAATGTCGTGTGCATAGATACGGATACGCGCGTCCGGATAGCGTTTCTTGAGCAAACATGCCAACGAATACGTTTCCGTTCCCTTGCCGCATCCCGGATTCCACACGACAATCTGCTTTGCCGTATTGTCGGGCAATGCCTTGTAAATTGCGTCCGCATAATCCTTTTTCCACCATGCACCGTTGCACGGCGAATAGAACGGCTCAAGGAATTCATCCGCATCTGCCGGCGACTGAAACTGCAACGTATCTTTTCCGCGCGCCTTGTACCATTCATCAAAACGGCTCTTCACCCACTTCTCATTGATGGGAGTCACGGCAAACCTGCGCAACGTAACCAGTCCGCCCATGATGAACGAATAATCAACCGCTTTCGTCTCTTTCTTCGGCATCGACGACTGCTTTGATTTCTTTCCCGCAGCAAGTTTCATCTGCACGTCGCTGTTCGCCTTGCCGCTGTCATCCTTTCCCGCCAGCTTTGAGCCGAGAATCCGCTCAACATCAAGCAAGACATACATACGGTTATCGGTCTCAACGACACCCTGGATATACTTGATGTTGATGTCGCCGAACAAGGGGTGCGGCGGCTGAATCATCGACTTCTGAATGGACACAACCTTGTCCACATTGTCAACGACAACCCCAAACACCTGCTCGCCTACGCGAACCATCAGAACATTTTCGAGCGAATTATCACCCTTATCTTCCACTTCAATATTGAAGAAAATGCGCAGGTCAATAATCGGAATAATGTCACCGCGAGAGTTGTACACGCCAAGCACGAACGGCAATGCATTCGGCATATAGGTAAAGAGTGTCTTGCCGGCCTTCACAATCTCCTTCACCTGCATGATGTCGATTGCATAGTCTTTCCCCGCAAGGGAGAACGTGACCATCGTAAAGTCAAAGACAACAACCTTGTCCTGCCGTGCCTCTACCGCCGCTTCAGCAACCGCCGCCGCATTCATCACTGCGTCACTCATATCCTATTCCTCATCATAGCCATTTTCTTGGCGGGCTTCAATTTCCTGACGGACACCGAGTTCCAGCAGCTGAGTGACATCGATAATCAGCGATACAGAACCATCACCCAGGATTGACGCACCGGCAACACCCGGGGACTGCGTAAACTGGTCTTTCAGCGGCTTGATAACCACGTCCTCTTCGCCGATAAGCGCATCGACCATAACGCCAATCTTCTTTGTCTGCGAGCCAACGATAACGACGAAACAATAGTCGCCATCCTCATTCGTGTCGATACCGAACAACCTGCTCAAGCGAAGAACGCTGATTACCTCATTACGGACATTCAACACTTCATAGTTATCAATCGTGTTGATTTCCTCTTTCCGCACCCGAACGCTCTCAAGAACCGACGCAATCGGAATTGAGTACGTCTCCCGACCGACGCGCACGAGCAGACCCTGGATAATAGCCAACGTAAGCGGCAAGCGGATACTGAACCGAGAACCGCGCCCCGCTTCCGACGTGACCTGCACCGTGCCGTTCAGTTTTTCAATCATCGTTCTGACGACATCCAAGCCGACACCGCGTCCCGAAATATTGGATATCTTTGCCGCCGTAGAGAAGCCCGGCATAAAGATAAGCTGCGCCGCCTCTTGGTCAGAAATGACTTTGCTCGGATGCACAATTCCGCGGTCAACCGCCTTTTGGCGCACTTTCTCAACATTGATGCCCGCACCGTCGTCAACGATGTCGATGACAATCATGTTGCCTTCGTTGGCAGCCTTGAGTATAACCGTTCCCGTCTCGTCCTTGCCCGCCGCCTTGCGCACATCGGGCATCTCAACGCCGTGGTCGCAGGAATTACGCACGCAGTGCATGAGCGGGTCCATAAGGTCATCAACGACGGTCTTATCAAGTTCGGTTTCCTTACCCTCGATGACAAGGTTGATTTTCTTACCCAAATCTTTCTGCAAATCGCGGACGACGCGCGGGAAACGGTCGAAAATCTGACTGATGGGAACCATGCGGATTTTCATGACACCCTCTTGCAGTTCGCCCGCAATACGCCCCAAGTTCTGCGTAGAAGAATGGAACCGCGCGTCCAAATCCTTGAATTTGCCCTCGAACAAATCAAAATGCCCAAGGATGTCGCCGAACTCATCCTGCACGTCCGTCTTAACGTCTTTTACCGCCACACCGTTCTGAATCTGCTCAAGGTACTGCGGCAACAACTCGAACATACGGCGGACTTTTTCTTTATACGTGGCAGAAAGCATCTGGAACTGCGCAAGCAACTCAGACTGCCGCTGCGCCGCCTGATTGAACGCCGCCTTGGTGATAACCGTCTCGGAAACAAGGTTCATCAGATAGTCAACGCGCTTTGAGTCCACGCGGAGCACAGCGCTCTGCGCGTGGTCACCCGCAGGCTTTGCCGCCGCTTTAGGCGCAGGCGCAGCCTTCTCGCCCGCAGGTTTTGCCGCCTCCGCAGCAGCAGGGGCGGCGGGTGCGGGAGCAGCCGCCGGCGCGGGTTCAGGCGCGCTCGCAACGGGAGCAGGCTCTGCGACCGGCGCGGGCTGCTCAACAGGAGCCGGCTCGCTCGCCGCCGCATCGCCAACTTTTGCATCCGTAATATCATGCGCATCAGTTGAAAGCGACACGTCATCCAAGAACGCCGCATCCTCAAGCTGGTCGCTCGTGACCGATGCCGGCGCGGAAACGTAATAGACAACTTCTTTCCAGAATTTATCTTCGTACAGCGCCTCAAAGTCAGGGTTAGTCTTGAGCACCGTACCGCATGACTTGAGCGCGGCGAACACCTGAATGCCGCCGACGCTGTTCATCGGATTGCTTTCATCAAAAACAACGGTTATCTGCCACAGCCTTTCGCCTGACTCGCAGTTCTGCTTGAGCTCTTCCAACTCATATTCAGTGAGCGCAAGAGAAACGGGCGCAGAAGCAGCCGCAGCCGGCGCAGGAGCCGGTTTTGCGGGAGCGGCAGCCGGCGCACTTGCGGCAGGAGCAGCCCCGCCCTTGCCGGGAATAAACGCATTGATTTTTGCGGAAAGCTCCTCCACGCCCTCATCGTAAACGCCGCCGTTCTGACGGGTCACAAGCATGGTCTTAATCATGTCAAGACCGCTCAAAAGCACGTCAACGATGTCGCCTGACACCTGCACTTTGTCGGAACGCACCTCGTCAAGCAGGTCTTCCATTGTATGCGCGAAATGCGAGATTTCGGTAAATTCAACCGCCGCAGAGTTTCCCTTTAATGTATGAGCCGCACGGAAAATCTCATCGATAGCATCCCGATTAGCGGGGTCGCTCTCAATCGCAAGAATATTGCTTTCGAGATTCTCAATCATCTGCTCGGCTTCAGAGAAGTAATCTTTTAAAAGCTCTTCGTTATCTGAATCAAGATAATCACTCATATACACCTATTTTAACCGTTCTTCCCGTAAAGTCAAGTGAAAATGCAAAAGATATTGCAAGATTTTTTCGCTTCCCCGAGCGGCGTAAAGTTCCGCCCGAAATCTGCCGATGCTCATGGCGGAATACCCTGCGTTCTCGCACGGAACGGGAGTTTTATATGAACCATCGCCATCGATTCGGCACATTAGCCCTGCTTCTGCCGCTGTGCGCCCTTTTCTCGCGCCCGGCCGCAGCAGAAAGTGACATCTCCTTCAGCGGATATGTAGGAGCAAAGGGTGATTTCTACGCCGACCCCGAAAAAGACCACTTTGACCCCGCGCTCGCCCTGCAAGGCTATTTCGGCGGGCAACTGAATATCACGCCCTCATTCCTGCTGCGCGCCGAATTCTCCGTACAGACCGATGACATAACGAAAGACGGACCGTTTAGCGACAACGGGATTTCCTCGCACTTTTTCATCGATGAGTTGTCCGCTACCTATATAAAGCCGTTCCACGGTATCACGCAGTATTTCAGCCTATTTTTAGGCGCATTCGAGCCGATTGGCAACGACATCTTCTTGCAGCGGCATTT
>JAFLSP010000015.1:17038-19279 GCA_022510885.1 Treponema sp.
TATTTTTAGGCGCATTCGAGCCGATTGGCAACGACATCTTCTTGCAGCGGCATTTCGGCATTGCACCGATTTCTTCCTTTATTACGCAAAGTTGGCTCGGACTGCGCGGCTCAACTTCCTATCCGTTCTACGGAGTAGGCGGGTCATATATCGTTCACTCGAACGAGCGTCCGATAGCAACCGGTGCATACTTGTACGTAAACGACGAGAACTGGGAGGAAAAGAACCAATTGAACCTTGACTGGCGGTTTGCGACAATATTTTCCTACTTCACGCTCGACTTTGCACTAGGGCTTGGTGTGCCGATGGGACACAAACAGGGTGACGAAGATGTCATCGTGCTGATTGATTCGCTGTACTTGCACAGCGGTATAAACCTCATGGTGGGTAACAAGTATTCCAACTCGCTGTTCTTGCAGACCGGCTTTTCCAACTTGCAACTGAAAGCGGGCAACACGCGCTACGAAATTGCCGCAAAAGACCTCTACCTGCTCTTTGAGCCGCGCTTCGTGCTGAAACAGTTTCAGGTACACGTTACGATGTTCAGCGTACCGGAGAAGACGGCGGAAAAACTGCTGTTCATCACCGACACGTTCGGCTTCAACGTCAGCGTCCTCACGGACAGCCTGTATGTCAAGGACAAGAACATCACGTTCGGCATTCACGCCACGTGGTCATTCGGTGCGGACGAAAATGGAGACAAGCGGTATATCACCGATTTGAAGGACTTCGCGGACTTGGTGACCGACACTGACCATTTCAGCGTAAAAATCACGCCGTTCGTGGAGTTTCCCCTCGCGAACGGCGCGCTGCATACCATGCTGCAAGCCACGGTCACGAACATGACCGCAGACAGCTGGCAAGACCATTTTAAAGTGAGCGTCGGCTACAAAGGCAGACTGTAGGCATCACCGCAAGTCCAACTGTGCGAGCCGGCGGCACGCCTCCTCCACGTCCGCGCGGTGACCGAAGGAGCTGAAGCGCACGAAGCTCTCTCCGGCAGGCCCGAAGCCGCTCCCCGGCGTCGTCACCACGTGGCACCTGTCCAAAATCATGTCGAACACGTCCCAGCTCGTCCTGCCGGGAAACTGCGCCCACACATAGGGGCCGTTCCCCGTGAAGTGCGCGACCACGCCCGCCTGCCTGAAATTGTCGCCGTCAAGCGTCTTTTTGATGAGCGCGCCGTTCTCCAGGTAGTAATCGACGCTCGCCTTCATGTCGCGCAAGCCCTGCTCGTCCAGCGCCGCAAGGCCGCCCGCCTGCGCCACGTTCGACGCGCCGTTGAACAGCGTCGTCATGGCGCGCCCCCAGTCCTTGTTGACCGGCGTACCGTCGGCAAAGGCAAGCTCATGCGGCACGACCGACCAGCCGAGCCGCACGCCCGTAAAGCCCGCCGGCTTGGAGAACGAGTTGACCTCGATGGCGCAGGTGCGCGCGCCGGGAATCGCGAAAATCGTCCTGGGAAGCGCGGGGTCACGGATGAACGCCGAGTACGCCGCGTCATAGATGATGATACAGCCGTTTTTGTTCGCGAATTCCACGAGCCGCTCCAGCTCCTCGCGCGTCGCCGTCGCGCCCGTGGGGTTGTTCGGCGAGCAGAAATAGATGAGCGTGTTCGGCGCGACCGCGCCCAAATCGGGGAAAAAGTGGTTCTGCGGCGTGCACGGCAGGTAGGTCACGCCCTCATAGCCCGAAGCGTCCGCCTTGCCCGCGCCCGCCGCGCCGACCACCACCGAGCCGTCCACGTACACGGGATAGGCCGGGTCCTGCACGGCAATCCTCGCCCCGCCGCCGAACAGCGTCTGCAAGCGGGCGATGTCGCACTTCGCGCCGTCGGAGATGAACACCTCGTCCGCCTCCGCCATGCCTTTATAGAACGTATCGGCAATTTTCCTGCGCAGCGGCTCCGAGCCGAAGTCGTCGCCGTAGCCGGAATAGCCCTCCGCCGTCGCCAGGCCGAGCGCGTAGTCCGCCATTGCCTTCGCGATGTGCGCCGAGAGCGGCTCGGTGGTGTTCCCGATGCCGAGGCTGATAATCCGCGCGTCCGGGTGGGAAGCCGCATACTCGCGCCGACGGCGGGCGACCTCAGGGAACAGGTAGCCCGCGGTAAGATGTGCAAAACCAGAATTTCTCGCTATCATAATGCCCCCATTCTATAGAAAATCGGCGGCTTGTGCTAGTGCATGGGCGGAAAGCGGAGCCTCCCCGCCTAGGCGCGCGGAATGCAGAACGTGAATTCCG
>JAFLSP010000150.1:0-2024 GCA_022510885.1 Treponema sp.
GCATTCGCGGCAGGACTGGATGACTGCGAGGACGAGGTGTGCGCCGTCCCCGCCTTTGATGACAGTGGGCGCGAGGTGTACGCCGTCGTCTCGCCCGTGGGATACCACGATGTGCCCATGATTCAGCAGGCTGCGCGCCCCGCCACCCTTGCAGGAAAGCGCATCGCGCTAGTGGGCGGCTCGTTCATGGCATCGGTGACGCACGCGGAGCTGAAGAAGTGCATCGAGCGCGACTTTCCCACGGCTAAGGTCTACATGTTCGAGGAAGTCGGCACTGCCGGACCGTACTCTGTGTTCGGGCAGACCGAGAGGACAAAGGCATTCCAAGCGCGGCTCAAGGAGCTGAAGATAGACGCGGTGATTTCCGGCAACTGCGGCTGCGGGCTTTGCACCACAAAGGAAAGCGGCTCGTCCATAGCGGCGGAGTACGCGGGCGTTCCCTCCGTGACGGTGGGCGCGCCAACCTTTATCGCGCAGATTCACTCCACCGGGGTGAACCGCGGCGTTCCCGTATTGCGCGCCGCCGAGTACCCCGGTGCGTTCGCCTCCCACTCCACCGATGAGCTGCAGAAGAACGCGCGTGAGGTCCTCTGGCCGCGGGTGAAGGCCGCGCTCACAGAGCCGATTACGGCGGAGGAGATAGCGCGCTACGCGCCGGAGGGAAAGCGCCCTGCGGACGAAATCATATACTACGGAAACTATGACGAGGTGCAGGAATTCATGGCGGTCAACGGCTGGACTGACGGTCTGCCGGTGGTGCCTCCCACGGACGAAAGAATCCGCGAGTACCTGCGCTTCACGCCCTACAAGGCCACCGACATACTGGGCACATTCGCTCTGGCGTACCGCGAGACATCGGTCTACACAGTGGCTGCCAACGCGGTCATGGCGGGCGTTCCCAAGGAGTTCATGCCGATATGCGTGGCCTTCGTCACGCTCATGAACAACGGCGAGTGGCGGCGGCCTCTGGCTAGCACACACGGCTGGACGCCCTTCGCATGGCTCAATGGTCCGCTCGCCCGTCAGCTGGGAATCGACAACCAGCAGGGCATGATTAGCGAGCCTTCAAGCAAGGCGCTCGGACGCTTCATCGACCTGTGTATGCTCAACGTAGGCGGTTACTACGTCAAGGAGAACCGCATGGGCACCTTCGGATACCTTACTCCATTCGTGTTCAGCGAGGACGAGGAGGCCTGCGCCGCGCTGGGCTGGAAGCCGCACCACGTGGCGCAGGGCTACGACCTCAACGCCAGCACGATTACCGCCGGAAGCGCCTTGGCATGGGGCAACAACGTCACGCCGGCCACCGACGATGCCCGAAAAATCATGGAGATAATCGCCTTCGACATCACCGAGAAGCAGCAGAACGGACTCGGCAACACCAATCCGCAGGTGCCGCGCACGGTGCTCATCACGGAGCAGGTTGCGCGTAATCTGGCGGCGGAGTACCGCACAAAGGGAGACCTTGAGGACGCTCTCATTGAGACCGCGCGCCGCCCTCTTGCCCTGCGCACATGGGCGCATTACTGGGCGAACACGGGAAGCCAGCAGTTCAACCGCCGCAGTTTCGAGCAGCATTACAAGATGCTCGCCTCCGACAAAGCGGAGCAGGCGGCCATGACGCCCACCCCTGACTGGCTGCGTCCGCTGGCAAAGGAGGCCGAGATAATGACCATCGCCACGATGAACAAGGGCGGGACGGCGCTGCTCATAGCCGGTGACGCGAACCGCAACAAGGTGCAGGTCGTGCCCGGCGGAGACTTTGCCACGGCGGAAATCCGCCTGCCGAAGGACTGGGACAAGCTGGTTGCGCCGCTCGGCTACGCTCCGCTGAAGACCTTCTACATAAAGGCTGACTTCAACAAGGAGAGCAAGAAGAAAGCCTCCTCCGCTGCCACCGAAAAGCCGCGCACAGACAATGCGGTGCGGCAGGCGCGGCAGGGCAGGCAAGGCGCTCCACAGCAGCCAGTCCGCCCGCAGCGTCCGGCAAGGCCGCAGTGAGCGCGGGGCTGTGGCGGTGTGCG
>JAFLSP010000150.1:2124-3798 GCA_022510885.1 Treponema sp.
ACAGTATGCTGTTGCGGCGGCATGATTGCGCTTTAAGCGCGCCGGATGCTCGCTGTTTGCGGCATAATGTGCTATACTATCAGAATCATACAAGCAGGGGGAATATATGAGAAGATTAGTGGTTTCGCTTGCGCTTCTGTGCGCGGTGTCGGTCTCGCTCAGCGCGCAGAAGGCTGGCGATGCAGTGCGCTTTGCGTCGCGGGACTTGGGCGGCGCGGAGGTGACGGATGCCCTGTTCGCAGAGAGCAGGATTACTATGGTGAACATCTGGGGAACGTTCTGCGGCCCGTGCATCCGCGAGATGCCTGACCTCGCAAGACTAAGCGGCGAGTATAAGGCAAAGGGCGTGCGCGTTGTCGGAGTACCAATCGACATCGTTGACAGAAACGGCGTGGTCATGGCGAAGACAAAGGCTGACGGCGAGGCAATCATCGCGCAGACGGGCGCGGACTACACGCACATCGTCCCCACAAAAGAGATGCTCGGCGGCTTCCTCAAAGGCGTGCAGGCAGTCCCCACCACCATATTCGTTGACTCTTCCGGAAGGCAGATTGGCGCACCGTACATGGGCGCAAGGAGCTACAAGGACTGGCAGCGTATCATTGACGACCTGCTTGCGGGGCAGGGCTAATCATGGGGCTGAACATGAGGCTCACCGCAAGGAGCCGCAGGCTGATTGCGGTGGCTGCGGTTGTTGCCGGTATTGCGCTGATTGCCGTCGGAGTAGCGCGCGGCGAGGCGGCGACGGTGCTTGCTAAGGCTGCGCGAATCTGCCTTGAATGCATAGGAATAGGCTGAGGGTAAAGGAATGGCGATTAAGGCAAAGGCAGTGCGCCGCTCACGGCTGCGGCTCATCGTTCAGGCGGCAGCCGCCGCGCTCTCCAACGGCTACATCAAGGGCTTCGCGCAGGGAAGAATCTATGACGGAGCGGCAAAGGCTGTCTGCGTTCCCGGAATGAACTGCTACTCATGCCCCGGCGCGCTCGGTGCCTGTCCGATAGGCTCTTTGCAGGCGGTATTAGGCTCCCGCGACTACAAGGTGTCCCTGTATGTGGTGGGCTTCATTGTGCTGGTGGGGTCGCTGCTTGGGCGCTTTGTGTGCGGCTTCCTGTGCCCTTTCGGGCTGGTGCAAGACCTGCTGTTCAGGGTGCCGTTTGTGCGCAAAGTCCGCCGCCTTCCGCTGGAGAAGGGCCTGCGCCTAGTGCGCTTCGCGCTTCTCGCAGTGCTTGTTGTACTGCTCCCTGCCTGCATAGTGGACGTCACCGGCTTAGGTGAGCCTTGGTTCTGCAAATACGTCTGTCCGGTGGGTACATTTGAGGGCGGAATCCCGCTGGTGCTGCTCAATTCGGCCATGCGAGGAGCGGCTGGTTTCCTCTTCCGCTGGAAGCTGATGATTCTGGCTGTAACGCTGTTTGCGTCCGTCATCGTATACCGTCCGTTCTGCCGGTACGTATGTCCTCTGGGGGCGATTTACGGCATGTTCAACAAGGTGTCGCTCTATCAGGTACACGTTGAAAGCAGCAAGTGCGTCTCGTGCGGAGCGTGTCAGAAGGCGTGCAAGATGGACATTCCCGTGTGGCAGAATGCGGCAAGCATGGACTGCATCCGCTGCGGGGAGTGCGCGGAGGCGTGCGCTCACGGTGCGATTCGATGCGGCTTTCGCGCTGAGAAAAA
>JAFLSP010000151.1 GCA_022510885.1 Treponema sp.
CCCGCGTCCTACGCGGTGGATTTTTCCGTGCGCTCGCGCAAGGCGGGGTGCCTGTCCGCAAGATGCCGCGCCAGGTAGAGGAAGGGCGTGTCCAGCAGCGAGGTGACGATGAATATCGCGTAGCCGAACAGCAGAATCTGCGCGAGCGTCCGCGGCGGGAACACGCCCGCAAAGGCGAGCAGGTTGAACGCCACCACGTTAATCAGCTGGCTCACCAGGGTGGAGCCGTTGTTGCGCAGCCACAGGAAGCGGCGCGTGTCGCCCCATCTCCGTGCCGACCATGCCCACAGGCGGTGGTACGCCCACACGTCGTAGCACTCGCAGAGCGCGTAGGCAAGCAGGCTGGCGAGCATGACGCGCGGCGTGTGCGCGAACACCGTGCGAATCGGCGCGGCCATCGTGTCCGCGCCCGACGGCACGTACAGAAACCAGCTCTGGCTTATCGCGATGAACGCCAGGTTCGCCGCAATGCCGAGGGCGACGCAGCGTCCCGCCGCCTTCTTGCCGTACAGCTCGCTCGCGATGTCCGTGGCGAGGAAGGACGAGGCGTAGAGCACGTTGCCGAGCGTGGTGTCCAGCCCGTAGGCGCGCACCAGTATCAGCACCTCGATGTTGGCGGCAATCGTGCAGAGCACCGTCCAGGCGAACAGCCCGTCCTTGCCGAACAGCCGGAAGAACGCCACCACGCCCCCGAAGAACACGAACACGCTCGCCAGCAGCACGACCTCATTCTGGAACGGCATAGCCCCTCCCGCTTACCGGCGGCGGTCGGCCGCCGCGAACAGCCGCTCGCGCGCGAAGGACTCGAACCCGCTGCCGCGCCCGGCATGGACGGCAAAGGGATAGATGGCGATGCCGCCGCGCGGCGTGAAGATGCCCTCGACCTCAAGGTACTTCGGGTCGAGCAGGCGCACGAGGTCGTCCTTGATGACGTTCACGCAGTCCTCGTGGAAGTCGCCGTGGTTGCGGAAGGAAAACAGGTACAGCTTGAGCGACTTTGACTCCACCAGGAAAGCGGCGGGAACATAGTTGATGACGATGCGCGCGAAGTCGGGCTGCCCCGTCTTGGGGCACAGCGACGTGAACTCGGGGCAGTCGAGCGTCACCATGTAGTCGTTTTCGGGATGCTTGTTCGGGAATTTCTCAAGGATTTCCGGCGAATAGCTCGTCGCGTAGCGCGTGGCGCCGCTTCCCAGCAGCGTCACGCCGTCCAGTTCATCAGGTGAACGCATGAAAGTCTCCTAGTTTTGTTTACCGTCAGGATGGATTTCCGAACTGACGTGGCGACATCTTAGCGGAATGTCGCCTCCTTGTAAAGCGTCGCGCCGTCAATCGAGCGCAGCGACACGCGCGCGATGCCGCCTTCGTCCGCCTCAATCAGCGCGCAGGTCTTGCCCTCGGCGCACTTGGGCAGGGAGACCGAGCCGGGATTGAGGTACCACAGCCCGTCCGCCTCCTCCAGCACGGCGACGTGCGTATGCCCGCTCACGACGAGCGTCCCGCGCGGAAGCCAGGCGGCGAGCTGCGCGCGGTCGTACTGGTGCCCGTGATGCACGAACACGCGCCCGTTCAGCCGCGCGCCGTCCGCGCCCGGGAAGAGGAGCGTGGTGTAGGCGTTCAGGCAGGGGAATTCCAGCAGCATCTGGTCAACCTCGCTGTCGCAGTTGCCGCGCACGCAGACGATGCGCTCCTTGTGCGCGTTGAGCAGCGCGGCGGTCGCCTGCGTGTCGTAGCCCGCCGGGAGCGGGTTGCGCGGCCCGTGGTTCAGGAAGTCCCCGCACAGCACGATGAGGTCGGGCCTGCGCGCCGCACAGGAGTCGAGCGCCGTCCGCAGGTCGCCGCAGCTGCCGTGGATGTCCGAAATCACCTGAATGAGCATCGCCGCCCCCTTACATCCGGTCAAGGTAGGGCACGAGCACGAGGTGCATCGCGTCCTTGAGCACGAGATGCGTGCACTGCGCCAGAAAGAGCCGCGCCGCCGCAAGCCTTTCGTCCCCGGCGGCAAGAATCGGGCACTGCTGGTAGAACTTGCTGAACAGCTTTGCCACGTCGTACAGGTAGGCCGCCACCACGCTCGCGTCCAAGGTCTCCGCCGCCTTCGCCACCGTGTCCGGCCAGTCGCCGAGCCGCCGTATCAAATCCCACTCCTCGTCCGCGGTCAGCAGTGCCGCCGCGTCCTGCGCCGAGGCAGGCATGACGCCGCCCTCCGCGCTCTTGCGCAGGATGGAGGCGATGCGCGCGCCCATGTACTGCAAGTACGGCCCCGTGTTGCCGTTGAACGAGAGGCTCTCCGCAGGGTTGAACACCATGTCCTTGATTGGCGTGATTTGGAGCAGGTAGTAGTGCAGCGCGGCGAGCGCGACCTTCTCCGCCACCGCCGGCGCGTCGCCCACCTCCGCCTCGCGCCCCTTCGCGCGGATTTCGGCGAGCGCGTCGTCGCGCAGGCTGTCAATCAGGTCGTCAGCGTCCACCACCGTGCCCTCGCGGCTCTTCATGCGCCCGCTCGGCAGGTTGACCATGCCGTAGCTCAGGTGGAACAGCCGCTCCGCCCAGCCGAAGCCGAGCTTGCGCAGGATGTAGAACAGCACCTTGAAGTGGTAGTTCTGCTCGCTCGCCACCACGTAGACCATCTGGTTGAACGCCCAGTCCTCGTGGCGGAAAATCGCCGTGCCGATGTCCTGCGTGATGTAGACCGACGTGCCGTCCTTGCGCAGCAGGACTTTCTCCTGGTTCTCGCCGTCCTTGCCCTTGCCCGTCGCCTCCGTCACGTCCACGCGCACCGAGCCGTCCGCCGCGCGGAAGAAGATGCCCTGCTCCACGCCCTTCAGGATTTCCTCGCGCCCCTTGCGGTAGGTCTCGCTCTCGAAGTAGAGCCGGTCGAAGCTCACGCCCGTGCGCTCGTAGGTCGCCTTCACGCCGTCAATCGCCCAGCCGTTCATCATGCGCCAGAGTTTGTGCAGGTCGTCGCCGTCCGTGCCGCGCTCCCACTGCACGAGCATCTCCTCCGCCTGCGCCTGCGCCTCGGGATGCTCCTTGGCGTGGCGGTCGAACTCCACGTAGCACTGGCCGACGAAGTGGTCGCCCTTCATGCCGAGCGACTCGGGGGTGTCGCCGTTTTTCTCGTGGAAAAGTTTGTACGCCAGCATGGACTTGCAGATGTGCACGCCGCGGTCGTTGATGATGTTCACCTTGAACACGTCCGCGCCCGCTTTCTTGAGGATGCGGCTCACGCTCTCGCCGAGCGCGTCGTTGCGCAGATGCCCGAGGTGCAGCGGCTTGTTCGTGTTGGGCGAGCTGAACTCCACCATGACGCGCCGCCCCGCGCAGTGCGCCGTCCCGTCCGCGCCGAGCGAGCCGTAGCGCCCGCCCTCTTCCTGTATGCGCGCGAGGATGCCCGCCGCGGCCGCAGCCTTGTCCAGCCGGACGTTCACGTAGGGGCCGACCGCAAGGAAGGTGCCGACCGCCGCCGCGCGCGCGCGCAGCGCCTCGTCCGCCGCGATGATTTTCACCACCTCGGCGGCAATCGCCGGTGGCGCGGCGCGCAACTGCTTGGCAAAGGGGAACATCGGCATTCCCACGTCGCCCATCTCCGGCTTGGGCGGGGTCTCCGTCACCACCGCTTCCGCGTCCACCGCCCCCGCGTCCTGCCGCGAGCGCATATACTCATTCAAAGCCTGCGCCACCACCGCGCGGCACTCAATCTTTGCGTCTGCCATGCGGACAGTATAGAAGAAAAGGGCGGGTTTTGCTAGTGGGAGCGGGTATGCCGCCC
>JAFLSP010000152.1 GCA_022510885.1 Treponema sp.
CGCACTGTTCCAAGCGGGCGTTTTCTGCTATACTGGCGGCAGGAGGCAGGAAGCTATGTTCAAACCGCAGTTACTGACCAGTCTCAGGTCGTATTCCGCGCGGACGGCCGCCAGCGACGTGGTGGCCGGTTTTATCGTGGGCATCGTGGCGCTGCCGCTCGCCATTGCCTTTGCCATTGCGAGCGGCGTTCCCCCGGAGGCGGGGCTGTTCACGGCGATTGTGGCGGGCTTCTGCATCAGCGCGTTCGGGGGCAGCACGGTGCAGATTGGCGGGCCGACGGGCGCGTTCGCGGTGATTGTGTACGGCGTGGTCGCCGAATTCGGCGTGGCGGGGCTTGCCACGGCAACGGTCATGGCGGGCATCCTGCTGATTCTGCTCGGCGCGTTCAAGATGGGCGGCCTGGTCAAGTTCATTCCGTATACGATTGTGACGGGCTTCACGGCGGGCATCGCGGTGACGATTGCGGCCGGGCAGGTGGGCGACTTTTTGGGGCTTGCGATTACGCGCTTTCCCGCCGGGTTCGACAAGATGCCGGGCGACTTCCTCGGGAAAATCCACACCTACGCGCTCAACATCGGCGCGGTCAACCCGTACTCGCTCGTGATTGCGGCGGCAAGCCTGCTCGTGCTGTTCCTCTGGCCGAAGGTCAGCCAGCGCGTGCCCGGCTCGCTCGTGGTCATCGTGCTGGCGACGGTGGCGAGCGTCATTTTGAGCCGCACGGCGGGCCTGCAGACGGACACGATTGGCAGCCGCTACGGCTCGATTCCCTCGTCGCTGCCCGCGCCCAAGCTGCCGGACTTCCGGCTCTCCACGATTCGCACGCTCTTCCCCACGGCGGTGTCGATTGCGGTGCTCGCGGCGATTGAGTCGCTGCTGAGCGCGGTGGTGGCGGACGGCATGACGGGCGACAAGCACGATTCCGACACGGAGCTTGTCGGGCAGGGCATCGCGAACATCATGTCGCCGCTGTTCGGGGGCATTCCCGCGACGGGCGCAATCGCGCGGACGGCGACCAACATCAAGAACGGCGGCAAGACGCCGGTCGCGGGCATCGTCCACGCGCTCACGCTGCTGCTCATCCTGCTGTTCCTCGGGCGCTTCGCGGTCTACGTTCCCATGGCCGCGCTCGCGGCGGTGCTGATTCACGTGGCGTGGAACATGGCGGGCTTCCGGGCAATCCGCGCGCTCGCGCACGGCGAGCTGACGGACATCTGCGTGCTGGTCGTCACCTTCCTCATTACGGTCTTCATCGACCTGACGGTGGCGATTGAGGTTGGCCTGGGCGTGGCGGCGTTCTTCTTCATCAAGAAGATGTGCGACCTGAGCGAGGTGCAGGCGAAGCGCGAGAACCTGACCGACGGCGTGGGGGTCGGCCGCGTGGACGGCGACTACGAGACCGACGAGAAGCTGGACGTGCCGGCGGGCGTGATGGTCTACGAGATTGACGGGCCGCTCTTCTTCGGCACGGTGCGCAAGTTCGAGGTGGCGGTGACGCAGGCGAACCTCGCCTACAGGGTGCTGGTGCTGCGCATGCGCAACACGATGTACCTTGACGCGGGCGGCATCCGCGCGCTGGAGCAGGCAAAGGCGAGCTGCGACCGCAAGGGCGTGCAAATCGTGCTTTCGGGCATCCACACGCAGCCCTACCTCCTGTGCGAGAAGATGGGCATCCTCGACAAGCTCGGCCGCGAGAACGTGTGCGCGCACATCGACATTGCCATGGCGCGGGCGCGGGAGATTCTGGCGGAGGGCAGGTAGATGCGGCTCCGCTGCCTTGCCCTGCTCGCGCCGCTCGTCTGCGCCGCGTCGTGCTACCGCGCCCCCGAGATGACGCTCGCGGAAATCGAGGCGGCGCGCGCCGCGCTCTCCAACGAGCTGGTCGAGAAGACGGTGCGCCGCCCCAACACGGAGAACCGCTTTGCGGCGGGCAGGCCGGGCGGCACGTACCGGGAGTTCTGCCTTGCCGACCCCAAGAGCTTCAACCTGCTGATTGCCGAGAAGGACGCGGCGACCATGAGCGTGCTCGCGCCGCTGCACCAGTACCTTGCCGACTACGACATCGTGGCGCGCGAATGGAAGCCGCACATCGCGTCCTTTGAGGTCGCGGTTGACGAGGCGCGCGGCACGATGGACGTCACCTACACGATTCGCGACGACGCCTACTGGTCGTTCTATGAGGACCGGCATCCGCGCGTGAAGGTGACGAGCGACGACGTGGTGTTCTGGTACGACGAGATTTGCGGCGACGAGGACTGCGGCTCGTCCGCGTACAACGCGCAGTTCATGCCGATGGAGGACGGCTCGGTGGAGCGCATCACGATTGAGAGAATCGACGACGCGCGCTTCGTCTTCCATTTCCCGCGCATCGTCGCCGAGCCGATTCTGAGCACGAACATGGACTTCGGGCCAGCCTTCCTCTTCCGCCCGGCAAAGGAGCGCGGCGGCGCGGAGGCCGTCAAGTCGCTCTTCACCGTCGCCGCCGACCCGCGCGACATCCCGAGCTGCGGGCCGTATTTTTTGACCTCCTACACGCCCAGCCAGCGGCTCGTGTACCGCCGCAACCCCGGCTTCTGGGACAAGGACGCGAACGGCGAGAGCCACTACTACCCCGAGGAGCGCGTGAGCCAGATTGTGGGCGACGACAACACGGGCTACCTGCTGTTCCGGCAGGGGAAGGTTGAGGACTTCAGCCTCCGCCCCGAGCAGCTGGAGGACGCGGTTGCCGCCGCGCGCAACGCGCTCACGGCGGACGGCAGGCCGCTTGCGGACGCGGGGACGGAGGGCTACACGGTGTTCAGCGCGGACGGCGCGATGGGCGCGTCGTTCTGGTCGTTCAACCAGAACCCGCAGAACAGGGACGAGCCGTATTACGAGTGGTTCACCCAAAAGGAATTCCGGCAGGCGATGAGCTGCCTCCTGAACCGCGAGCGCATCATCCAGCAGACCTACCGCGGGCTTGCCGAGCCGACCTACACGTTCTTTCCCGCCGCGAACAAATACTACGACGAGGACATCATCTTGCCGTACCGCTACAGCCACGCCCAGGCGCGGCGGCTCCTCGCGCAGGCGGGCTTCGTGCGGCGCGAGGACGGCTTCCTGTACGACGGGCGCGGCAACCGCGTGTCATTCGACCTGACCTTCGCCTCAAGCGGCGGCGCGACCGTGAGCGACATCGTGCAAATCATCGTGGACGAGTGCAAGAAGGAGGGCATCACGGTCACGCCGCGCCCCACGGACTTCCAGAAGCTCGTGGAGCAGCTCATGGGCAGCTACGACTGGCAGTCCATCATCATCGGGCTGTCCGGCGGCTCGGTGTTCCCCACGCAGGGCAGCAACGTGTGGGTGAGCGACGGCAACCTGCACCTGTGGCATCCCTTGCAGGAGTCGCCCGCCACGGACTGGGAGGCGCGCATCGACTACCTGTACCACGAGGCGAGCTGCATCGTGGACTACGCCGCCGCCAAGCCCTACTGGGACGAGTACCAGCGGATTATCCTGGAGCAGTGCCCCGTCATCTACCTGGTGCGCCCCCGCAGTTTCTTCGCCTTGCAGAACCGCTGGGACATGACCAACGTCTACTTCGACAACCTCAACGGCGCGGAGACGGCGTACTTGTACCTGCGGTAGTTTTAGCCAGCGAAGCCGCCATGGTGCGCGCACTCGCGGGGGGCGGGCTGTCCGCATATTCCCAAAGCGGCGCAAATCGGGTATACTGG
>JAFLSP010000153.1 GCA_022510885.1 Treponema sp.
GCGGAAAATCGGGCGCGGCTTGGATAAAATTGCGGTGGCGCGAGAACGTGCGCCGTCCTTTGCCCAAACGGAAGTTCCACGGAAGCCCGCTTTGTGCTATAATCATGCCATGTATGAGCTGATTCAGGCGGCGGGCGGCACGTATTACGTGCGGTGCTGCTTCCTCCAGCGACAAAAAAGGAGGCTTACGCCTCCTTTTCGCTCCCCAAATCGCAGCTGCTAGTTCGTGTTCTGAATTTGGAGGATGATGTCCGTGTACTGACCGCCGTACTTCTCATAGAGCGGCTGCATTGCCGCCTGGAATTCGGCAAAAGCGGAGGCGGACAGCTCAACGATGGTGTTGCCGTTTGAGCGGACAATCTGCTCGCTGGAGACTTCCCGTTCTTTCCATCTCTTGATTTCGAACTCCTGCGTCTCTTTGGCGCATTGCCGAATTATCGCCACGTCCGCGCTGTCAAGCCCGTCGAGGACTTTCTTCGAGGCAATCAGCACCTCGGGGACGCGCGTGTGCTGGTCAAGGACGTAGAAAGGAGCGACAAGGTAGTCGCCGCCGCTCTGGTACGTCGGCCAGTTGTTCTCCGCGCCGTCAATCGTGCCGTTCTCTATCGCGCCGCGCACCGCCGCCACGCCGATTCCCGTCACGCCCTGCGCCCCGAGCGCGGAGCACATATCGACCATCATCTGGTTGTCCTGCACGCGGATTCTCAGACCCGCCATGTCCGCGACGCTCCGCACCGCGCGGTTGATGTAGAAATTCCGCGCGCCGCCGTCATAGTAGCACAGACCCACCAGCCCCGAGCCGGAGCGCTCGATGTCATTGAGCATCCCCTGTCCGACCGGGCCGTTGAGCACCTTCCACATGTGGTCGGACGAGCGGTAGAGGTAGGGGAGCAGAATCGCGTTGATTTTCGGAACGAATCCCGCGATGGGCGAGGCGGACACGCGCGTGAACGCGAGGTCGCCCACCTTAAGTGCTTCGAGCGCGTCGCTCTCGCTCTCCGCGAGCGCGCCGCCCGAGCGCACCTCAATCTTGACGCGCCCCTCCGTGCGCTCCTCCACGAGCCGCGCGAATTCCTCGTCCGCAAGCGTGGTCGGATAGCCGCGCGCATGGACTTCCGAAAGCCGGAGCGTGACCGAGCGTTTTGTTACGGAAGCCGCGTTCCGCTGGCATGAAGCGAACAACGTGCAAAATGCCGCCGCCGCAATTGAAGCCGTGATTATGTTCTTCATGTCAAATCTCCTTCGTGTTGTTCCGCCGCTTTTACGCGGCGGAAAAGTGCGCCCGCCCATCATTCCGTCTTGAAACGGTCGATTTGGCTTCCGATTTTGTTGATTGATTCCTGCACGTCGCCGGAAATCCCCGCAAGCGCACTGCCCGTCTCGTTGATTTTGCGCGCACCGTTCTTCATCTCGTTCATGCCCGACTGCATGTTCTGCGTGGAATCCTGCAAGAGCTGTATCTCGTGCATAATCCGTTCGTTGCGCTGTGACATCTCCTTGGAAGCCTTCTGAACCTCCACCGTACTGTCGTTCATGTTGCGCAGTGCGTCGCCGATTTGCCGTGAGCCGGCGTTCTGCTCTTCCATCGCGCTCTTGATTTGCGTGACGAGCGCGTCCGTCTGGCTGACCTGCTCCGAGACCGCATTGAACGCTTTGCTCGCCTCATTCGATGATGCGACGACCTCGCCGATTGAGTCACGGATTTTGGTGAGCTGCTGACCGATTGAGCGCGACTGCGCGCTTGAAGTCTCGGAGAGCTTGCGGATTTCGTCCGCAACGACGGAGAAGCCTTTGCCCGCCTCGCCCGCATGCGCCGCCTCGATTGCCGCGTTCATCGCCAGCAGGTTCGTCTGCGAGGCAATAGAAGAAATCGCGAGGTTCGCCTTGGAAAGCAGCTCGCTCTGTCCCTCAATCTGCTGAATCCGGTCGTTCACGTCTTTCTGCTTGGCAAAACCGACCTGCATGTTCTCGTTGAGCGAGCTGAACGACTCGACCATCTTGTCCACGCTCGTGGTGACGGACGCGATGTTTCCAATCATCTCCTCGATTGACGCGCTCGCTTGCGCAACGCCCGACGACTGGTTCTCGACCAGGGTATCAAGGCTCATGATGTTCGCGGAGATTTCGCGCACCGCGCCCGCCGTCTGCTCCACGCTCGTACCCTGCGCCGTAATCTGCTGATGGATTCCGTCGATGTTCGCGATAATCTGCGAGATTGCGCTCGACGTGTCCGCCGTTCCGGCAGAAAGGTTCGCGCCGCTTTCGCCCAGTTCGTTCTTCGTGCCCTTTACGTCCGCCATGATTTGCTGCAGCTTGTCAAGGAAGAAGTCAAAGTGGATGATGAGGTCGCCGATTTCGTCGCGGATAAAGAGCGCACAGCGCTTGGTCAGGTCCGCGTCGCCCGTCTCAAGCTCTTTGAGGAAGTTCGTCACGTTGTAGATACGCCACATGAGCCAGTGCACGAAGCGGTAGCTGAAGTACGCGAGCAACGCGATGAGCAGCACGGCTATAGGGGCGACCAGGCGAAGCGTGTGGTTGCGCACGTTATCAACCATCGCCATGGATTTCGCGATGAACGCCATGCCGGTGATGGTGCCGTTGCTCGCCACGAGCGGGAAGTACACGCTCATGTATTTCTGCTTGTTAATGGTTATATTGCCGTGATAGATGTTTCCGTTCCGGAGAACCGTCCGCACTATGAACGAATCGTTCAGCGTGGTGCCGATGACGTTCTGCCCGAGCGATGACGATACGCGCGTGCTTTCGCGGAAAATCGTACATTCCGCCGAGTAGGAATCCTGCACCTGCTCCACAATGTCACCGTTCTCAAGCGAGTAGGCGGCAATCACGGAACCGACGACCTTGCCGCCCGAGCGCACCGGCGCGACGGCGACCAACGAATATCCCGCCGTGCCGATACTATCGTAGGAGTATCCTGCCGTGCCGCGCAGTGCGCCTTGCACCGCCTCCAGTGACGAAAGGTCGGTGCCTTCGGATGCTCCCTCGCCGACCAGCACGACGCCGCGGCTGTCCGTTATGACCAGCACCTCCACGTTGAGCGTTCCGTTCGCCCAGTTCAGTATGGAGCGCAGGTTCGCAAGGTTCGCCTGCGCCGTTCCCGCGGTGATGTCAGGGCGGTTCGAGAGCAGCATCACGTCCGCCTCAAGCGTGTCGCGCCAGTCCTTGAGCGTCATCTCAAGCCCCGTCGCAAAGCCCATCAGGTCATCGTCCGTGGACGAGCGCATACCCTGGTTAAAGATGTTTAGTTCGAGAATGGCAACACCGGCCACGCCAAGCACGACCGACCCGATAATCATGCCCATCAGCTTCGTCAGAATCTGCGTTCCGCGCTTTGCGTTCGTGTCGAAACGGTCCAGCTCTTTCTTCTCTTTTGCCATAGCCTGATACCCTCTGAAATTATGAGTACATTCATTATACATTATATCTGCACGAAATACCACAAGTTTTTAGTGATTTTGCGTATTTTATATGGAAAATAAAGTCAAATGCCGACATTTCAGCAGGCGACTTCTTCCATAAATCTCGCGTAAGATTGACAAAACGACCGTGCGCTGGCATACTGTCCGCAAAAATCAAGGCAAGGAGCATCGTCATGGAAAACATTGTGCTGCCCAAGACATCGCGCCCCGACGGGACATGCCATGACGTTTGAGGAGCGGTTTTTCGCACGGCGGCGGGCAGATTTTGACGCA
>JAFLSP010000154.1 GCA_022510885.1 Treponema sp.
CGTCCATGAGGACATTCTAGCATAAACGCATAAAAAAATATAGTGCTTTTTGCGGCCGTGCGTTTTCTCCCCCTCACCCCCGCGGGAACGTCACCGTGAACGTAGACCCGCCGCCGCTCGCGCTCTGGAGCGTGACGGTCGCGCGGTGGAGGCGGGCGGCGTGCTTGACGATGGAAAGGCCGAGGCCCGTGCCGCCCATCTCCTTGGAGCGGCTCTTGTCCACGCGGTAGAATCGCTCGAAAATCCGCTCCCGGTGCTCGATGGGGATTCCGATTCCCGTGTCCGAGACGGAGAGGACCGCCGCGCCATCACGCTCCTCCACCGTGACCGTGACGCTGCCATCCCTGCGGTTGTACTTGATGGCGTTGTCGCACAGGTTGTAGACGATGCTCGTCAGGAGCTGCGGGATTCCGGTGACTGTCGCGCCGTCGCCGCCCACCGTCAGCGTGATTCCGCCCGCCCTTGCCGCCTGCTCAAGCGGACGCACCGCCTCCCTTGCGAGCGCGAGCAGGTCGCACTCCTCGCGCCTCATGTCGGCCGCGCCCTCGTCAAGGTGCGAGAGGCGGATGATGTCGTCAACGAGGCTCACCATGCGCATCGCCTCGCCGTGAATCCGCGCGTAGAATCCGGCGAGGTCATCGTCCTTCACCATGCCGCCCGCGAGAAGCTCCGCAGAGCCTGCGATTGACTGGAGCGGGGTTTTCAGCTCGTGGGAGACGTTGGCGGTGAACTCGCGCCGCATCCGCTCCGCCCCCTCCTTCTCCGTCACGTCAAGCAGCAGAATCACGATGCCGGAGACAATCCCCTCCGAGCGCACGGGGCTTGCGGTGAGCTGGTACGTTCCGCCCGCAAGGTCGAGCCGAGTCTCCGCGTGAAGGCCTGCCGCAGCGTCCGATAGCGCATCCTGCACTTCAAGGCTCCGGCTCAGCGACTGGAAGGGCTTTCCCACGCACGAGCCGTCCGTCCCGAAAAGGCGGGATGCCGCCGAGTTGATTGCGATGACCGCCATCTTCGCGTTCAGAAGGACGATTCCCTCCGCCATGCCGCGCGTGACCGTCTCGAACTCGCTCTGCCTGCGAGAAAGCTCCTCGCCCTGATGCCTGATTTGCCGCTGCTGCGCGTCAATCCGCCTGAGAAGCGGGGAAATCTCGTCGTAGAGCGGATTTTTGAGCGGCTCGTCAAGGTTCAGCTCGTTGAGCGGGCTGACTATCTGGCGGGAGAGGCGGAATGCGAGCACGAGCGAGAGAATCACCGCGAGCGCGACGATTGCCGCGAGCGGCTGCGACATCCCGATGAGGAGCATGAGAACCGTGCTGTGCGAGACCGACAGGCGGATGACCGAGCCGTCGGGGAGGCGGCGGGCGGCGTAGAGGGCGCGCTCCATGAGCGTGCTTGAGTAGCGGATGCTCTCGCCCGAGCCGTTCGTGAGCGCATCGCGCACCTCCGCTCGCTCCAGGTGGTTCTCCATCTCGCCTGTGGGTGTCCTGCTGTCGTGGAGGACTTTGCCGTCCGGGGCAATCCATGTGATTCGGAAGCCGTCCTCGGCAAGGCCTTCGAAATATTCCGCGCCCTCGTGAGCGACCGCCTGCGCCGCAAGCGCGGTCTGCCTCATCAGCTCGTCCTCCTGCACGCCCGAGAAGTAGCGGTAGAGCGCGCCCATGAAAAGAGCCGTGGCGGAGAGGAGCACCGCGAGCGCGGCAAGGCACACCGCGCGGAAAATGCGCTCCGTCATTCCTTTGCCTCCATTCGGTAGCCCACGCCTCGCACCGTCTCGATGTAGTCGCCGCACGAGCCGAGCTTCGTCCTGAGCGTGCCGATGTGAACGTCAACCGTGCGCGTCTCGCCCGCGTAGTCCATCCCCCACACCGTCTCCAGAAGCCTGTCGCGCGTGAGCACCATGCCGAGGTTCTCCATCAGGTGGCGGAGGATTTCGAATTCCTTGAGCGTGAGCTGGATTTTCCTGCCGTCCGCAGTGACCGAGTGCGCCGCCGTGCTCAGCGTAAGCAAGCCGACTTTGAGCGTCCTCGTCTCTTCCTGCCGCTCGCTCCTTCTTAAAACCGCGCGGACGCGCGAGACCATCTCCATCATGCCGAAGGGCTTCGCGAGGTAGTCGTCCGCTCCCAAATCCAGCCCCACCGCCTTGTCGTACTCGGTGCCTTTCGCCGTCGCCATGATGACGGGGATGTCTGATGTGAGGGTGTCGGAGCGCAGCCGCCGCAGGATTTCGATTCCGTCCTCGCCGGGGAGCATGATGTCGAGCATGATGAGCCTGGGCCGCTCGCGCCTCGCCTCCTCGAAAAGCTCGCCGCCGCTTCCAAGCCCTTTCGCCTCGAAGCCCGCCGAGTTGAGGGCGTATATCATCAGGTCGCGGATTGAGGTGTCGTCTTCAACGCATAGAATCATTTTTTTCCTCTTTTGATTGCCGGCCTTGCCGTGCCGGAGAAAATCGTAGCGCGCGAGGGTAAAGTCTTATGGCGCGGTTGTGTAAAATTCATGTAAAATCCGCGCGCGGGGAAAGTATAGCATAAATCGCGGGAAATTTCAGGGGGATGGGGAGGTTTACGGGCAGAATACGTCCAGCGCAATGCCAGGAACGGATTTGTAGTGCTTGTCGTTCACCGTGCAGAGCGGCTCGCCGCGCTGTACGCAGGTTGCCGCAATCAGCGCGTCCGCCCCTTGCGCACACGCCGCGCATATTCCGCAACGTCCTCGTAGTCCTCTCGGTCTTTCCACAGCCCGAAAGCGTCCTGTGCGTCTTCCGCCGTGTACGTTTTTTTCATGGCGACTTTTTCGCGCGGAAGCGAGCGGGTTACGCCGAGCGCGTAGCGCATCTGCTCGTCAGACAGGGAATCCAAAAGGTTGATGGTTTCGTCTTTGAGTGCTGTTGCCTGCATAAAAACCTCCGTTTCGGGATTTCTAGAAATTATACCACAGAATCGGGAAAAAACATCGGCTTTGCAGAGAAAGCGATACGCTAACGGAGCGCGGCGAGCAAGCCGTCAAGAAGCCCGCCGCTGATGTACCGCCCACTCGCGCGGAGGGCTTCGGCACAGCGGCGCGTTTCCTCGGCGGTAAGGTATTTGAGGCGGAACGCCCGGTCAAGGATGCCCACCGTGCCAGTTATGCGCAGGCCGCGCTCTTTCGCCACGGCGCGGGCACGGATTTCATCGATGAGCGTGAGGTTTGCGCCGAGGCTCTCGGCAAGGACAATCGCCTCGGACTCGCCGAGGTCAAGCCCAGTCTCGCTGATGACGCGCCGGACGCGCCCGCCGTCAGCAACGCCGACTTTAATGAAAGGACAGGCGGTTTAGAATCGGCCGCTGAAATGGCGCGTCCGATTCTAACTTCGAGTTTTCTGCGAAAACTCGCTTATTTAAAGTGTCCGCTCGCGCGGACTAATGCAGCATCCTCGGAAGTTGAAACTTCCTGCGGTGCCGCATTTTAAGGAGCGGACTTGCTCCGCCTCTTCCGTAAAGCGGGGGTTCTGCGTCAGTTCCGCAAAGACTGCCCGGGGAACATGGACTTCCCCGAAGAGTTTTTGCAGCAGGTCTAGCCGCCCGACTTTGAGCAGGGAGATGAGCGGCGTGGTGTCGGAGACGACAATCATGCGCGTTCCCTCGCGCGGCTTTCGTCCTGCCGCATGGCTTCCTCGATGGCGCGGGAATCCTCCTGCGCC
>JAFLSP010000155.1 GCA_022510885.1 Treponema sp.
ACCTTTTGCGGAATTTTCAACTAAAAAAGAAAACCCGCCCTGCAAGCAAGGCGGGAACAGTTTGGATGACAACGGTAACGAATGCCGACCTATTTGTAACTGATGGCAATGCCGCTCATTTCGTATGACTCAAAAGAGAAAAACAAGAATACCGTTCTCTTTTTATCAACTTTTACGTTCACGACATCATCAGTCTCAGGATACAAGTCCTTTGCCTCCTGATACAACTTGCCATATCCGCTTTTCTTCGCGGACGTCTCGATGCTCACGCGACCAAGCACTTCATACGTGGAAGCGTCCGCAGGAAAAGCCCCTGCGTCAGAAACGAATCCCATTGACGTACAGCCAGAAACAACTGCAACCAATGCCGACACAAAAAGAACAATGCATGTCTTTTTCACCTTTCTCATAGAACAACTCCTTTCTACGGCGAGATATACACCTATCATACCCCCCCCCAATGCAAAAAGTCAAGAGTTTTTTGCAAAACAGTATGAAAAAAAAACTCGCACCCTTGTCCAAGGATGCGAGCCGAAACACGACGCACTGTATTGTTTACAGCTTCCGGTCGTCCAGGTAGATGTGGTGCGGAAGACCGCTGACGTAAATCGGGGTCAGCTCGGCCTGCACGAGCGGCAGCGCGTACTCGATGAACGCGGGCAGCATCTGCGTGTGGTCGGCGTTCACCCACTCCAGCGGCACCTTCTTCTCAAGGTTCGCCACCTCGCTGATGGGATGCAGTTCCGTGGTGCACTGGTACGGCGAGTTGGAGATGCGCTTGATGGCGACCATCTCGCCCGTGTGTCCCTCGCAGGCCGCCTTGACCGCCGCGCCGCCCACCTGATAGGCCTCGGTGATGTCCACGCGGCTCGTCAGATGCCCCGCGCAGCGCTGGAGCGTGGAAAGCTCGATGGAGCGCGTCTTGGTGTCCAGTTTGCGGGCGACCGTGTTGGCGAGGAAGCGCGCCGTGCCCGTCAGCGACTTGTGGCCGAAGGCATCGACCGCGTGCTCGTCGTCGGCAAGCTCGCACACGTAGCGGCCGTCCTCCAGCTTGACGCCCTCGGAGACCGCAATCACGATGCTCGTCTTGCTCTCCTGCATCTTCTTCACCTTCTCCACGAAGCGGTCCACGTTGAACGGCACTTCCGGCAGACAAATCATGTCCACGCCCTCGCAGTCCTCCGACTTGGCGAGCGCGGCGGCGGCGGTGAGCCAGCCCGCGTTGCGCCCCATGATTTCCACAATCGTCACGTAGTTCGTGCCGTACACCGTCGCGTCGCGGATAATCTCCTTCATCACCACGCCGATGTACTTTGCCGCGCTGCCGTAGCCGGGCGTGTGGTCGGTGACGCACAGGTCGTTGTCAATCGTCTTGGGAACGCCGATGAAGCGGATGTCCGAGCCGACGTTCTTGCCGTAAATCGCCAGCTTGTTAATCGTGTCCATGGAATCGTTGCCGCCGATATAGAAGAAATAGCCGACGTCCAGCTTCTTGAGCAGCGCAAAGATTTTGTCGAACACTTCCTTTGCGTTGGGCGCGTCCAGCTCGGGCAGCTTGTAGCGGCAGCTGCCGAGATAACTCGACGGCGTGCGCTTGAGCAGCTCGATGTCCAGCGCGCCGTGCAGCTTCTCTTTCATGTCGATGTAGCGTTCCTGCAACAGCCCCTGAATGCCATGCACCATGCCGTACACGTGCGGCGCGCCCCGGTCCCGCGCGGCCTCGAACACACCGGCCAGGCTCGCGTTGATGACTGATGTCGGGCCGCCAGACTGCCCTACGATTGCGTTTTTCATAAAAATCCCCCTAAGATTTTCGCGTTACGTTCTCTTCTGTCTTTCATTCTAGCACAGGATTTTTGGAAAAGCGAGAAAAAAATTATCGCAAACGTTGCCGTCCTCACGCAATTTCGGCGAACGGCGCGCTGCCGCGTTCCGCCCCGCGCGGGGACGGCTTGACCGGGCAATGCCCCTGCGGTATGCTTCGGATATGGGGAAAAAATCGCTGCTCGCCTCCGGGCTTTCGCTTTCGTTTCTGACGCTGTGCTCGCGCGTCCTCGGGCTGCTGCGCGAGATGACCAAGGCGCGCTTTCTCGGCACCTCGGCATACGCGGACGCATTCGGCATCGCGTTCATGATTCCCAACCTGTTCCGCCGGCTGTTCGCGGAGAACGCGGTGAGCGTGGCGTTCATCCCCACCTTCCGCGGCTACCTTGAGGGCGACGACAGGGCGGCGACGCGGGACTTCCTGCGCGCGACGCTCACGCTCGTCTCGTTCCTCACGGCGGCGGTCGTGGCGGCCGGCATCGCGCTGACCCCGCTCATCATCCCTTTCTTCTACGACGGCGGCGACGCGGCGACGCTCGCGGAGACCGCGCTGCTCACGCGGATAATGTTCCCGTACCTGTTCGTCATCTCGGTGGCGGCGTTTTTCCAGGGCGTGCTGAACGGGGTCAAGGTGTTCGCGCCGTCGGGCTTTACGCCGGTGCTGTTCAACGCGCTGGTGGTGGCGGCGACCTACGCGCTCGCGCCGCGCATGGCGAACCCCGCGCGGGCAATGGCGGTGGGCGTGGTGGCGGGCGGGTGCGTGCAGGCGCTGTTCCAGCTGCCCTTCGTCGTGCGCGCGGGCTGGGCGGCGGGCTTCTCCACGCTGCGGGCGGCGTTCCGCAACCCCGGCACGCGCAAAGTGATGCGGCTGATTCTGCCCACGGTGGTCGGCATGGCGGCCTACCAGCTGAACGACGTGGTCTCCACCGCGCTCGCGGGGCGGGCGGGCGAAGGCATCGTGTCGAGCCTGCAATACTCACTGCGACTGCAAGAACTGATTTTGGGCATCTTCGCGGTCTCAATCGGCACGGTCATCCTGCCCGACCTGAGCGGACTGGCGAAATCCGCCCGGTGGGAGCAGTTCAACGCGATGCTGGCGAACGCCTGCAAAATCATCGCGCTCATCGCCATTCCGATAACCTTCCTCGCGCTCGTGTGCGGGGAGGACATCATCTCGCTCGTGTACAAGTCGCGCAGCTTTGACGACGGCTCGGTCGCGCTCACGCTGCGCGCCTTCCGCTGGCACATCGCGGGGCTGTTCTTCATCGCGACGAACCGCATCGTCTCGCCGGCCTTCTACGCGCAGGGGAACACCAAGTCGCCCACGCTGGCGGGCATCATCGGCTTCGGCGTGAACATCGCGCTTGCGCTCGCGCTCGTGCGGGCAATGAGCGGCGGGGGCATCGCGCTCGCGCTGACGGCGGCAAGCGCGGTGAACACCGCCGTGCTGTTCGTCTTCCTCAAACGCAATCCCGTCATCGACGTGGCGAGCGTCGTCCGCGGCCTGCTGCGCTACGCGCTCAAACTGACCGTCCTCTCGCTGATTGCCGCCGTTCCCGCGCATTTCGTGCGGCAGGCGGTGCATCCGCTCTTCGCGGCGCACGGACGGCTGCTCGCCTTCGGCATCCCGCTTGCAGCAAGCGCGCTCATCTACGGCGCGCTCGGCGTGGTGCTGCTCGCGGTGACAAAAGACGAGCTGGTGCGCGCGGCGGTGGCGCGGGTGCGGCGGCGGTAAGCGGAAAGACACCGCAACATCTATAATTTGCAACTTTTTATGCCAAATGCCTTACGCAATTTCCCATAAAGCAAAAATCTGTGCTATAATGC
>JAFLSP010000156.1 GCA_022510885.1 Treponema sp.
TGTTTTTGAGCGACTTCCTGTCTTTTGCCAGGCACACGGCACTCACGAGCGCAAAATAAAGCGCGAGTCCGAACGCCGTCCAATGGTGGCAGTACGCCCCGCACTCCGCAAAAATGACATACGCCAAAAATGACCTCAAACCTCCCGTTTTTATCATATACCAGGACGAAATGGCGCACAATCCACAGAAAAGCAGACTCCACGAGTACATCCTGATTTCAACGGCATACTGGAGCACGGAATAGGTCGATGCCAAAAGCGCGCTGAAAAGAAGCGCGGAGCGATACGAATATTCCTTCGCGAAAAAGGCTGTCGCGGCGCAGAGCAACAGGACGACCGGCACGACGGACACGATTTTTGCCGCGAACACCGAGTTGGGGAACAGAGTCATCGCAAGGTGCAGGAGAACATAATACAACGGCGGAAGCGTATCCTGCGCAGTAAGCGACACAAGGTCCTTTATGCTGTGGCGGGCAAGCCCCAGCGAAAACGTCTCGTCAACCCAAATGTCGCCGCTGATTCCCGCCACAATCACAAGGCAAACTGAGACCGCGCCGACAAACGCCCACGAAAACAACTTCGCCGTCTTCTCGTTCAGTCCAAAGTTTTTTCCAATACTATTGCCAGAAAGCAGAAAAACTCCCGTTGATACCAATAACAGAAATTCGATTTCTATTGCAATGAGTTTCCGATGACCTACTTCATGCTCAATCATTTGTCCGCGCAGACGTTCGACTATGCCGATGACCATTTCGCGGACTTGCGGAATAAAAATCACGAACGATAGCACCCCTGCCGTGGCACACAGCACCATGGCAATCTTCGCCCATTTCCTCACTTTCTCATCTTTCATTCTATATCTCCTTGCGTTTCGTATGCCTCAGTAGAAGCGTCGCCTTCATACACTAGAAAGCAACCACCATCTTGTCAAAAAATCAGCGGCTTCGTATCTTCCAAACGGATTTCAAGGCTTCCATAAAAATCCCTTTGCTCATTTTCGATTCCCCCGCAATTCTGTCCGGGAAAATGATGGGAATCTCTTTTATGGAACAGCCCGCCTTGTATGCTTTGTATTTCATTTCTATCTGAAATGAATATCCTTTTGAAACTATTGTGCCCAAATTAATGCGTTCCAAGGCGGTTTTCCGCCACATATTGTATCCGCCAGTAAGGTCTTTTATTGGGCATTGCAAGACCATTCGCGAATACAGCGACCCGCCCTTTGAAATGAAATTTCTTAATGCAGACCATCCTTCTACCGCTCCGCCCGGCACGTTTCGAGAACCAATAGCCACGTCATGCGTTTGAATGGCATCATATAAATCAACGAGATATTCCGGCTTGTGCGAAAAATCAGCATCCATTTCGCACAAAACATCATACTCATGCGCAATTCCCCATTTGAATCCCGTTATATATGCGTCTGCCAAACCTGTTTTTTCAATCCGCTCCAGCAGATGCAGTCTGCCGTCATAGCACCCTGCCACGCTTTTCACTGCATCCGCAGTCCCGTCCGGCGAACCATCATCAACAACAAGTATTCCGGCATTTTCGGGGATATGCTCAAAAACCTTTGGCAGCAATTTCGAAATATTGGCAATTTCGTTGTACGTCGGAATGATTACAAGCAATTTCACGTCTATATTACCTCTATCGAAGTATATCGCACCATTACTTTCTTTGGAAGTAATTTAATAGCAAAATACGCAAATAGAAGTATGATGTTGCTGTGGGCTTTAAGGAAAACTTGAAAATCGAGCTGAGCTACAAGGACATGACTGTAAAGGAACTGGCATTCGCTTCGGGCGTGAACAAACGGACTATTGACCAGTACCTGTCATCGGCCGCAAAAATGCCCTCTGCGGAAAACGCCGTGAAAATCGCTGGTGTTCTCGGGGTGAGCGTTGAGTATCTCGTGACAGGCAAAGCCCCCGCGCCGCAGACGCAGAACACGGAAGAGGAATCTGACCAAGCCCGCCTTTACCGAAAATACCACACGCTCGTCCAAAAAGCGGAGCGGCTTTCCCCGCTCCAAATCCAAGCCGTGGAGCATTTGATTGAGTTGATGTAATCAAACAGAAAACGACGCGGGTCGGCATAACGCCGACCCGTTTTCATTCCCGCCCGTTCCAGCAGTACGTGCAGAGCTTGCAGTGTTCCAGCCCCGTGGAGTCGAGCATGTCGTCCAGTCGGTGGAAGCGCAGCGTGGTGAAGTGCAGCTGCCGCCGGATTTCCTCCTGCATACGCGCGTACTCGCTCGTGTCGGGGTCGCAGTAGCGCGCGAGCGTCTCGTCGCTCACGCCGTCGCCCTCGAACTGCTTCACCACGCGCCGCGCAATCAGGTCAAGCTCGCTCTTTGAGCGGCTGAAATTGAGGTACTTGCAGCCGAACATGATGGGCGGGCAGGCGGGGCGCACGTGCACTTCCTTCGCGCCGGACTCGTAGAGGAAGTCGGTCGTCTCGCGCAGCTGCGTGCCGCGCACGATGGAGTCGTCAATCAGCAGGATGCTCCGCCCTTTGATGAGCTGCGGCACGGGGATGAGCTTCATGTGCGCGATGAGGTTGCGCTGCTCCTGGTTCGTCGGCATGAAGGAGCGCGGCCATGTGGGGGTGTACTTGATGAAGGGGCGCGTGAACGGAATGCCCGCCTCGTTCGCGTAGCCGATTGCGTGCGCCGTGCCGCTGTCCGGGACGCCCGCCGCGCAGTCGGGGCGGATATTGTCGTCATGGTCGCGCCGCGCGAGGTACTTCCCGCAGTTGTAGCGCATGGTCTCCACGTTCACGCCCTCGTAGCAGGCGGTCGGATAGCCGTAGTAAATCCACAGGAAGGTGCAGATTTTCATCGCCTCCCGCGGCTTTTGCAGCACCTCGTAGCGTCCTGCCGTCACGTAGACGATTTCCGCGGGGCCAAGCTCATGCTCGTCCGCGTAGCCCAGGTTGTGGTAGGCGAAATTCTCGAACGAAAGGCAGTGCGCGAGGACCGAGCCGTCCGCGCCCTTCTTCACGCCGATTTGCAGCGGGGTGCGCCCAAGCCGGTCGCGCGCGCCGTAGATGCCTTCGGGCGTGCAGACGAGCATCGTGATTGAGCCGCGGACGCGCTCCTGCACGAATCGGATGCCGTCCAGAATCGTCTTCCGCGTGTTAATCATCGCGAGAATCAGCTCGGTCTGGTTGATTTCGCCGCCGCTCATCTCAAGGAACGCGCCGCCCTCGTCCATCAGCTCGGAAACCAGCTCGTCCTTGTTGCTGACGATGCCCACGGTGGTCACGGCAAAGCGTCCGAGGTGCGAGCGCGCGATGAGCGGCTGCGGCTCGTAGTCTGAGATGCAGCCGATGCCCGTGCGCCCGCGCATCTCGGCGATGTCGTCCTCGAACTTGGTGCGGAACGGCGAGTTCTGAATGTTGTGGATGGCGCGCTGAAAGCGATTGTCGTCGCGCCAGACCGCGAGGCCGCCGCGCCGCGTGCCCAGGTGCGAGTGGTAGTCTGTGCCGAAAAACAAGTCCAACGAACAGTCGCCTGTGGAAGCGACCCCGAAAATTCCGCCCATACCGAACTCCTGCAAACGTGCCTTAGTATAGCAGAAAA
>JAFLSP010000157.1 GCA_022510885.1 Treponema sp.
TCACATCTTCTTCCGCACGTCAGCAAGCCGGGTCAGCGCCTCGTTGAGCGTCTCGTCTTTTTTGGCAAAGTGCAGGCGCACGTAACGCATCTCGCGCTCGCGGAAAAAGCTGGAGCCGGGGACGCAGCCAACGCCCACACGCTCGGCAAGCGTCTCGGCGAACTGCAAGTCCGAGTCGTAGCCGAACTCCGAGATGTCAATCATAATATAATATGCGCCCTGCGGCACGGTGTGATTCAGGCCGATTTCGTCAAGGCCGCGCAGGAAGAGGTCGCGCTTGTGCGTGTACTTTGCCTGCAAGTCCGCGTAGTAGCCGTCGCCGAATCGCAGCCCGGTCACAGCAGCCTCCTGCAATGGGGCTGCCGCGCCCACGGTCAGAAAGTCGTGCACTTTCTTGATTCTGTCCGTCACCTCGGGGCAGGCCTGCGTGTAGCCGAGCCGCCAGCCGGTAATCGAATAGGTCTTTGAAAGCGAGTTGCACGTGATTGTCCGCCCGCGCATTCCGGGCAGCGACGCCATGTACACGTGCTCGCTCGGCTTGTAGAGGATGTGCTCGTACACCTCATCGGTGATGACAAATGCGTCGTATTTCTGCGCAAGGCCCGCGATGACCTCAAGCTCCGCGCGCGTGAAGACCTTGCCGCACGGATTCGACGGATTGCACACGATGATTGCCTTGGGCTTCTGCCGGAAAGCGTCCTCCAGCACGTTCGCGTCAAAGCAGAAGTCAGGCGGAACGAGCGGGACGTAAATCGGCTCTGCGCCAGAGAGAATCGTGTCCGCGCCGTAGTTCTCGTAGAACGGCGAGAACACAATCACCTTGTCGCCCGGGTTCGTCACGCTCATCATGGCCGCCATCATCGCCTCGGTGCTGCCGCACGTGACCACCAGCTCCGAATCCGGGTCAACGTCCACGCCCGAAAACCGCGTGATTTTCGATGCCAGAGCCTCGCGGAAGTTCTGCGCGCCCCAGGTGGTGGAGTACTGGTGGAAGTCCTCGCGGCTCACCTCGGCAAGCCGGTCAAGAATCTCTTTTGGCGGGTCAAAGTCGGGGAATCCCTGCGACAGGTTCACCGCCCCGTACTTGTTGGAAATCCTCGTCATCCTGCGGATAACGCTGTCCGTGAATGCGCTCGTGCGCGCCGAAAGCTCTGGCATATCCTACCTCACATAACTGATGTTCGCGTTCAGAATCCCCTTTGGGTCGAACGCCCGCTTCACCGCGTTCATGAGCGCGATGTTCGCCTCCGGGGTCTGCCCAAAAAAGAATTCGCGCTTGCTGATTCCAAGGCCGTGCTCTCCCGAGATGAGGCCGCCCATCCGCTGTGCCTCGCCGTACAGCCTCGTAAGATTCTCGTGCAGCTCACGCTCCCAGTCCGCGTCGCTCCGGCTGCCGCGCACCACGCACAGGTGCACATTGCCGTCGCCCGCATGACCAAAGCTTATCATCTGCATACCGCTCTCGCGCTCCAGAGCGTTCACGAATGCGACAAAATCCGCCACGCGCGAGATGGGCACCACGATGTCCAGCGGCTCCTGCTCGCTCACCGCCTCGACCGCCTTCACCAGGCAGCCGCGGATTCTCCACACATCACGCGAGAGCGCGGGGTCATCAAGCGGGATTATCCTGCCCGCAACGCCGTCAAGCAGCGTCCCAAGCCGCCGCACGGCGGAGTCAATCTCATCCGCGCCGCCGTCAAAAGTGAGCAGCAGGTATGCCTCGTCGTCCGCCGGGAATTTCGCGCCCAGAAAGTCCTCGCCAAGGCGCACCACCTTGCGCTCGATGAATTCAAGCGCGGTGGGATTGAGGTTCGCCCTCAGAATGCCGAACACCGAGCCGATTCCCGCCTTGAGCGACGGAAAGCCCGCAAGCAGGCTCAGCGACCTCTCCGGCTTTCCCACCAGACGCAGAAGGCACTTGGTGATGATTCCGAGCGTTCCCTCCGAGCCAACCAGCAGGTCCTTCAGGTCAAGCGCGGTGGTGTCCTTGCGGTTCTTGCTCCCCACGGTGATGACCGTGCCGTCCGCCCGCACGAATTCCAGGGCCATCACATAGTCGCGCGTCACGCCGTACTTGACCGCACGCATTCCGCCCGCGTTTGTCGCGATGTTCCCGCCGATTGACGAGCGTTTCTCGCCCGGGTCAGGCGGATAGAACAGCCCGCGCTCCTCCACGTAGGCCTGAAAATCCTCCAGAATCACGCCCGGCTCAACCCACGCGGTGAGGTTCTCCGCGTCAATCTCAAGGATTCGGTTCATGCGCGAGAAGTCAAGGACAATCGCGCCGTCACGCGGAACGGTAGAGCCTACGAGGTTCGTGCCCGCGCCGCGCGGCGTGAGCGGAATGCCGTTCTCAAAGGCAAAGCGCGCAATGTCGCTCACCTCCTGCGTGGAGACGGGAAAGACGAGCGCGGCCGCCCTGCCCGACTTGCGCCCGAGCGCGTCAGAAAGATATTTCTTTTCGATGTCATCGGAAAAAACAATCCGATTTTTGTCCGTGATGATGTCCGAAAGCCGCCCGATTTGCGCCATGATGCCCTGCCCCGTCAAAGAAATGGCGCGGAATGCCCGCGCAAAAAAACAAGCGTCCCCGCAGGGACGCCCGAAAGTATATCACAAAAAAACTATTTTGCGAACTCGTCGATGTCCCAGCCTTCCTTGATGAAATAGCCGCCGAACTTCTTGTTGAAGATGTCCTCGGTCTCCTTGGTCTGGAACGCCTTGACCACTTTCTTGAAAACCTCAAGCTTGGCAGGGTCATTTAAATCCTTGCCGCGCGCCGCCACCAGATTCCAGTACTCCTTCTCGTCAACCGAAGTGTCCTTGAAGATGGCGTTCTCCGGCTTGATTCCGAAGTCCAGCGCGTAGTTGCCGTTCACAATCGCCGCGTCAACGTCAGCCAGCGCGGACGGAATGGTGTTCGCGCTCAGCTCGCGGATGACGATGCCCTTGTTATCGGCGATGTCGTCCACCGTGGGATTGAAGCCCGCCCCGCTCTTGAGCGTAATCAGCCCCGCGGACGCAAGCACCTTGATTGCCCGCCCGCCGTTCGTCACGTCATTGGGGATTGCGATTACCGCGCCCTCCTTCAGCTCGGATACGGACTTGACCTTCACCGAGTAGAGGTTGAGCGGGATGATGAACGTGTTGCCGATGAGCTTAACATCGTACTTGTGCGTGGCAATCTCGTTCTCCAGAAAAATGCGGTGCTGGAACGCGTTGAGGTCAATCTCCCCGTTGGAGAGCGCGTTGTTCGGCGTGACGTAATCCGAGAACTGCACGAACTTGAGGTCAATCCCCTGCTTCTTGAGCGCCTTCTGCGCCGGCGCCCACAAATCCTCATAGATTGAGCCGACCACGCCAAGGCGCACGACCGTGTTCTTGGGCTTTGCCGCGAAAACCCCCGCGAGCGCAACCGCCCCCACCAAAAATGCTGCGATACTCTTTTTCATACCTGTCTCCTTGCCCGTCCCCCGGCCGCGCCGCGCGGGCTTGCAGATACCGTTATACCGCTTTCTACCTAGTTAATCAATGGGTTTTTCACGGTTTTTTGCGGAATTTGTGATGGGAA
>JAFLSP010000158.1 GCA_022510885.1 Treponema sp.
TCATCTTCTCACGGTTCACCACCTTCGCATAGTAGGCGCATTTACCGTCCTGAGCGGTCAAATATGTGGGGTACAAGGCTATGGAAAGCCTGCCCACCTTAAGATTAGAATCATTCATAACCTTAAACTCCTTTACTATGGTATCTTGAAAGGTATATGGTCATATACTTTCGTATACCATTATTTGTTATGGGTTAAAAACCAGGGCTGATACGCTCATCTTCAACACAACGCCTTCCCTGATTTTCCAAAGACCTTTAGCAGCACGGACTGCCCGTCTGCTAACAGTTCTCCACCTATGTATATGATAGCACATATCCGCAAAAAGTCAAGCACGCGGAGCGGCGGAATGGCAGTCTTGACAGCGGCCGACCGACGGTATATGCTATGCGTATCTTTGGACTGCGAGGATTCGACGAAATGGCTGCTGACGAGACACTACACACGATGCGACACAGTTGCGCGCACGTCATGGCGGAGGCGGTCACGCGCCTCTTTCCGGGGACGAAGGTCGCAATCGGGCCGGCAATCGAAAACGGCTTCTACTATGACTTCGACTTTCCCGACGGGCACAAGGCGACCGAGGCGGACTTTCCCGCGATTGAGAAGGAAATGCGCCGCATCCTCGCCACCGGCGCGGAGTTCGTGCGCCGGGAGGTGAGCAAGGAGGACGCGCTCGCGCAGTTTGCCGACGAGCCGTATAAAACCGAGCTTATCCGCGACCTGCCCGAGGGCGAGGTCATCTCCACCTACACGCAGGGCGGCTTCACCGACCTGTGCCGCGGGCCGCACGTCGCCTCCACCAAGGACATCAACGCGCAGGCCTTCAAGCTGATGAGCGTGGCGGGCGCGTACTGGCGCGGCGACTCGAACCGCCCCATGCTCACGCGCATCTACGCCGTCGCCTTCGCCAAGCCGAACGACCTGAAGGACTACCTGCACCGGCTTGAGGAGGCCGAGAAGCGCGACCACCGCAAGCTGGGCGTGCAGATGGATTTGTTCCACCTTGAAAGCGAGAACCCCGGGCAGATTTTCTGGCATCCGAACGGCTGGCAGCTCTACGTTACCTTGCAGGACTATATGCGGAAAAAACTTGCCGCCGACGGCTACCTGGAAGTGAACACGCCGGCAATCATGCCGCGCGCCCTGTGGGAGCGCTCCGGGCACTGGGCGCACTACCAGCAGAACATGTTTATCACCGAAAGCGAGAAGCGGCTGTTCGCCGTCAAGCCGATGAACTGCCCCGGCGCGCTCGAAATCTTCAGGAGCCGCCTGCGCTCGTACAAGGACCTGCCGCTGCGGCTCGCGGAATTCGGGCACTGCGTGCGCAACGAGCCGAGCGGGACGCTCCACGGCATCATGCGCGTGCGCGGCTTCGTGCAGGACGACGCGCACATCATCTGCACGGAGGAGCAGATTGAGGCGGAGGTCGCCCAGTTCTGCCGCCTCCTGCTCGGCGTGTACAAGGACTTCGGCTTTGACAAGAACGTCGCCGTCAGGCTCAGCACCATGCCCGAGGACCACGTGGGCGACGAGGCGACCTGGCAGCACGCGGAGGCCGCGCTTGCGGCGGCGTGCAAGTCGGCGGGGCTTGACTACGAGATTCAGCCGGGCGAGGGCGCGTTCTACGGGCCGAAGCTCGAATTCAAGCTGTACGACACGCTCGGGCGCGAGTGGCAGTGCGGCACGATTCAGCTGGACTACCAGCTGCCCAGCGCGGAGCGGCTTGACGCGACCTACGTCGGCGCGGACAACCAGAAGCACCACCCGGTCATGCTGCACCGCGCCGTGCTCGGCTCGCTTGAGCGGTTCATCGGCATTTTAATAGAAAACTTTGCGGGCGCGATGCCCGCCTGGTTCGCGTTTGAGCAGGTTGCGGTCGTTCCGGTGGGGGCGGACTTTGCGCCCTACGCGCGGGAAGTGGCCGACGAACTGCGTGACGCGGGCTTCCGTGCCGCCGCCTACCTTGACGACAGCAACATGAAGAGCAAAATCAAGGTGATTACGAGCGAGCACAAGACGCCGTACATCCTTGTGGTGGGCGCAAAGGAGCAGGAGGAGCGCGCCGTGTCCGTCCGCTTCCGCACCGACAGCGGCAAGCCGCAGCAGGCCATGCCGCTCGCGGAATTCAAGGCCTACCTTGCGGACAAGGTGCGGACGCACGCGCTCACGCTGTAGGACAACGCCGCGCACGCGCGGAACAGGAGAACACCATGAAAGCAGGAAGTTCAGTACGCCGTGCCGCAACTGTGCGCAGGGAGGGGGTAATCGCTATGCTCGTCCCATGCAGGAGGCTGCTTGCCGTCCTTGCCATCGCGGTGCTTTGCGTGGCGGGGGCGTTTGCCAAAAAGATTACCGTAAAAGTTGGTGGAACGGGCGTTGAGGTTGAAGTTCCCGACGACTTCGCCAGCCTGGTCGAGTCACGGCTGCCCGAAATTGAAGCCACGCTTGCAAAAAACAACGTAACTAAAGAAGCTGTTGAAAAGGCAATGGGAAAAGTAAATGAAGTTTACGGCACACTTCGGGAAAACGGCTTCACCACTGACAGACCATTTACCGTCGTGCAGAACGGTCTTGACGATTTTGCGAGCGACCTCCGTCCGGCAATCGCGAACGCGCAGACGCAGCAGAACGTGTGGGCGGAGGCGTGGATAGGAAACCTCGTTCCGGGCTTTCATTTCGGTGCGGGCGTGAACGTGGGCGTTTCATCAATGAACATCAACGCGCTCAAGGACGCGGCACTCGCGCTCGGCATTGATGACGCGGGCGACGTTCCCGACAAGCTCGTGTTCCCCACCATCACCGCAGACCTGCGGCTCGGCGGCATCATCCTCCCGTTCGATGTCGGCTTCAACGCGATGAAAGTGAACACCTCGTCATTGGGCAGGTTCAGCGCGGATATTGAGCCAGTGGGCTTCGACTTCTTCACCATCGGCGGCGACGTGCGCTGGGCACTGATTAAAGGCACGTCATTCCTGCACCCGCGCGTCTCCGTCGGCGCGGGCGCGTACTACACGAAAGGCTTTGTCAGCGTGAGCGACGACACGGCGGAAGCGAAACTCGATTTCAGCGCGACGACGTTCATGCTCAACACGCAGGCTTCCGCAAAGATTCTGTTCCTCGTGCCCTTCGTCGGCGCACGTGCGCTGTTCGCAAAGACCTCGGTGGACTGGAACGTGAGAGCCGACTGGAGCAAGATTCTTACCAATGACGACGACACGGGCTTGCTCAAGGATGCCCTGTCATGGGGATTGCTGCCGGGCAGGTTCTCGGGCGGCTCATCGGGCTTTGCCGTCTATCCGCAGGTGTTCGCCGGACTGGGGCTTGACCTGTTCGTCCTGAACCTCACCGTGAGCGGCAGCTACGACATCGTATCGCAGATACTTTCCGCGGCGGTCAGCGTCCGCATCGCCTGGTAGCGCAGGGGCGGTGGCTTCGGAAGCCTCGCTGCCCGCGCAACCGCCGCCGTGCCTTACGTCACCTTCTTCCCACGAAATATTTTTCCCGCCGCCACGGTGAGCGCGAAGACCGCCGCCATGACGGGGAGCGTGTTGCCGA
>JAFLSP010000159.1 GCA_022510885.1 Treponema sp.
CAAGCGCGCACTTGTAGCGCGGCTGGTCAAGAATCTTTGCCATATAAACTCCTGTGGTTCATGCCGCACTCTGCCTGGACAGGATGCGGACACACTCTCGCAAAGTATTTACCTACTAATAAACTAGACAAATAGCATTCTATCACAGATAGCCTAGTATAGCAATAGGATTATAAACGATATGATTTCGGCACATGGCCGTTTAGGACGCACGGCAAAACGTTCTGTACGCGGACTCTTACCGTGTATGGGACGGCGAGCCGGTTCTCTTCTCCCGCAGGCCCGTCAGGTCCTTGATGACCTCGCCCGCCATAATCAGCCCCGCCACGGAGGGCGTGAAGGCGTTGCTGCCCGGCACCTGGTTGCGCGCCGTGCATTTCCGCTGGGTTCCGGGCGGGCAGATGCAGTGCAGGCGGCAGGAAATCTCGTCGTCGGGAACCGGGTCGATGACCGGCTCGGTGGAGAACAGCACCTTCACGCCCGTGATGCCGCGCCTCTTCAGCTCCTGCCGCATGACGCGCGCGAGCGGGCAGACGCTCGTCTCGGAGATGTCCGCGACGCGGAACTGCGTGGGGTCAACCTTGTTCCCCGCGCCCATGCAGCTGATGACGGGCACGCCCGCCGCCTTCGCCCGCTCGATGAGGTGCAGCTTGCCCTTCACCGTGTCGATGCAGTCCACCGCGTAGTCGTACCGGGAGAAGTCGAAGTCCCCGGAGGTCTCCGGCATGAAGAAGCAGCGGTGCTTGGTCACCGCGCAGCGCGGGTTGATGTCGCGGATGCGCGCCTCCGCCACGTCCACCTTGTACTGCCCCACGGTGGACAGCAGCGCGTAGAGCTGGCGGTTCACGTTGGTCAGGCAGATTCTGTCGTCGTCCACCAGGTCGAGCGCGCCCACGCCGGAGCGGGCGAGCGCCTCCGCCGCGAAGCTCCCCACCCCGCCCAGGCCGAACACGATGACGCGGCTCTTTGCGAGCCGCTCCATGCGCTCCCTGCCGAAGGTGAGCCGCGTGCGCGAGAACTGGTCCTGCACCTACGACGCCCCCGCGAATGCCCGCGCCAGGTCGGCAATCAGGTCGTCCGCGTCCTCCACGCCCACGCTCAGGCGCAGGAGCCGCGCGTTCACGCCCACGCGCTCGCGCAGCTCCGGCGGAATCGCGTTGTGCGTCTGCGTCACGGGATAGGTCATCAGGCTCTCCACCCCGCCCAGGCTCTCGGCGAACATGATGACGCGCAGGCCCTCAAGGATGCCCGGCACGAGCCGCCCGTCCCGCACGTAGAAGCTAATCATGCCGCCGAAGCCCCGCGCCTGCCGCGCGCACAGCTCATGCCCCGGCGCGTCGGGAAAGCCGGGGTAGAACACGCGCTCCACCTGCGGCACGGTGCGCAGGAACGCGGCGACGCTCCGCGCGTTCTCGTCCGACTGGCGCATCCGCAGCGGCAGCGTCTTGATGCCGCGCAGGCACAGCCATGCGTCGAAGGGCGCGAGCGCCGCCCCCTCGGTCATCTGCGCCAGGCGGAAGAGGTCGTCGTTCGCCCTGCCGCTGTACACGAGGAAGCCCGCGAGCAGGTCATGGTGCCCGCCCAGGTACTTCGTCCCGCTGTGAACCACGAAGTCCGCGCCGAAGTCGAGCGGGTTCTGGAAGTACGGCGTGAGGAAGGTGTTGTCCACCGCGCACACGCCGTCCGCGCGCGCGGAATGCACGATGTCCGCGCAGGCGGCGATGTCCGTCACCGTCATCATCGGGTTCGAGGGCGTCTCGATGAACAGCAGCCTCGTCCTCTCCGTCACCGCCGCGCGGACTGCGGCAAGGTCGCTCGTGTCGATGTAGCGGAAGGTGATGCCGTACCGCTCATACGCGCTGAACATCCGCCAGGTGCCGCCGTACAGGTCGGCGGAGACCACCGCCTCGTCGCCGGGGGAAAGGATTTTCGCCAGGCAGGAGACCGCCGCCATGCCGCTGGAGAACGCGAGCGCGTACTCGGCGTGCTCCAGCGCGGCGACCGTGCGCTCCAGCTCAAGGCGCGTGGGGTTCAGCCCGCGGCTGTAGTCAAAGCCCGTGGACTCGCCGAGCGAGGGATGGTGGAAGGTCGCGCTCAGCACGAGCGGCGCGCTGACCGCCCCCGTGCGCTCGTCAAAGGGCGTGTACCCGCTCACGCAGAAGGTCTCCGGCTTAACGCCCATCCTCCGCGCCGGCTCGGGCGCGGGCCCGTGCGAGCCGAGCGTTATCGCGCCGTCCCGCGCCATGCCGCTCATGCAGGGTTGCTCTTCCATAGTCACTGCACGCCCCGAATCGTCTCGTCAAGCCGCCGCAGCCCCTGCTCCAGGTAGGACCAGGGACAGGCCGCGTTCATGCGCACGAAGCCCGCCCCCTCCTCGCCGAACATCGTGCCCGCGTCCAGCCACAGCTTCGCCTTCTCGGACAGCAGCGCGTTCAGCTCCGCGTCGGGCAGGCCGACGGCGCGCAGGTCAATCCACAGCAGGTAGGTCGCCTCCGGCTTGAGCGCCCTGATTCTCGGGTCCGCCTTGCGGCTGAGGAAGGCGACCGCCCGGTTCAGGTTCTCGTTGATGTAGGACTTGGCCTCCCTGAGCCACCGCTCGCCCTTGGCGTAGGCCGCCTCGCAGGCGACCAGCCCGAGCGCGTGCGGCTCGTCGTAGCCCGTCGCGTCGCGCGCCGCCCTGAACGCCGCGCGCAGCTTCTCGTTCCTGATGAAGATGTTGCTCACCTGCAGGCCCGCCAGGTTGAAGGACTTGCTCGGCGAGGTGCAGACCACCGCGATGTCCGCCAGCGCGTCCGAGAGCGTGGCGAAGCAGGTGTGCCGGTTCGCGCCCCAGGTGAAGTCCGCGTGGATTTCGTCGCTCACCACCGTCACCCCGTGCCGCAGGCAGATTTCGCCGAGCCGCAGCAGCTCCTCGCGCTTCCAGCTCTTGCCGCCCGGGTTGTGCGGGTTGCAGAGCAGGAACAGCCGCGCGCCGCTGTCCGCAATCTTTTTCTCGAAGTCGTCGAAGTCGCAGTGCCAGCCGTCCGACTCCCAGACGAGCGGCGACGGGACGACCTTCCTGCCGCTCGCCCGAATCGTGCTGGAGAAGGGATAGTAGACCGGGGTCTGCACGACAATCGCCTCCCCCGGCTGCGTGAAGGCATGGATGGCAGTCCCCAGCGCGAAGACGACCCCCGGGGTCTCCACCAGCCAGCGCCGCTCCACCGCGTAGTCGTAGTGCCGGAGCATCCACAGGCGCACCGCCTCGAAGTAGTGCGGCTTGATGTTGGTGTAGCCGAAGATGCCGTGGTCGATGCGCGCCCTGAGCGCGTCGAGGATTTCGGGCGCGGTGCGGAAGTCCATGTCCGCCACCCAGTAGGAGAGCGTGTCGATGGGATGCTTGCGCTCCACCGCAAAATCGAACTTGATGCAGTCCGTCCCGTACCGGTCAACCGGCGTGTCAAAGTCGTAAGTCGTCGCCATTCTCGCCCCCGCAAAAATCTACCAAATCGGTAGGTTATGCGCCAGTGTAGCACATTTCGCCGCTTTGGGCAAGGGCGCGTGTTTTC